>JANNLP010000815.1:0-1579 GCA_031396905.1 Gemmataceae bacterium | reverse complement strand
CTTCATCGTCAACGGCCAAACGGCGACCAGTGTCATCTACACGCCCGGCAGCACGACCGCGACATTCTTGTTCGCCGTGGACCCGATTGCAGGTGAAGGCGCTCAGACAATCCAGATTATTGCCGGCGCATTTACTCGCGCCAGCGATGGCAATGCGGTCGCGGCACACACATCCAGTTTCTATTACGACGCCACGCCGCTGGAGATCGTGTCGTTCACGCCGGCCTCAGGTTCCACCGTGTCATTGCCGTTCACCACGATGGACGTGAATTTCAAGCAGGCAATCAATCCGATTTCTGTTGCGAATGGCGACCTCTATGTGAACCGCGGCAATGTCACCGGCTTCACCATGTTGAACGCGGATACAACGATTCGTTTCACGATTGCCGACGTGATCGGCGAAGGGCCGCTCAACGCCGTCGTCGCCGCCGGTGCTGTCTTCGATTTGCAGGGCAACCCCAACGCGGCCTATTCCGGCAACCTCACGGTCGATAACCCCACGCTCGCGTTTCCCACGCCGCTGCAGCCGAAGCTTCCACTTGGCTCGCTGGTTTACGATGGCAACTTTTCAGCCAACATCGGCTTCGCCGGCGATACCGACGACGTCACGCTCGCGCTGGACGCCGGGCAAACACTCAATGTCATTGTCACCCCGGCGACAACGTTGCGGCCAAGCATCACCGTCACCGGTCCGGGAACTAACCAGACTTTCTCGGCAGCTTCGGCCGGCGCGGTCGCGCAATTGCAACTGATTCCGATCACCTCCGCCGGCACGTACACATTCACGGTCGGCGGCGTGGCTTCAACCATCGGCAACTTCACCATCCAGGCGGTGCTGAATCTCGCCTATGAATCCGAATCCAACGGCGGCCCGCTTAACAACACATTGCCCACCGCGCAAAACATTGACGCTTCGTTGATCAACCTGGGCGGCGGCGTTTCCCGCTCCGTGATTCGCGGCCAAAGCGATGTGATCGCAACGCCGGAAGTGGAATCCAATGGAACCATTGGCACCGCGAACCTCGTGTCAACGGCATCCACCGTTCCCACCAACTTGTATCAAATCGGCTTCTCAGGCGATATCCCCAACAGCACCGACGCCGATTATTTCAACATCGGCACGATGCAAGTCGGCGATGTCTTGACCATCACGCAATCCGGATCGCCGTCGCTGCGCGGCACGAATCCCGACTCATTGGTACGCCTCTACCGTGCCGGCATCCCCACCACCATCCTCACTAGCGACGACGACTCCGGCCCCGGATTCGACGCCCTGGTTTATCGCTACACCATCACCACCGCAGACACCTATTTCGTTCGCGGCCATCGCGCTAATGCCACCGATCTGGGCACGTATCAACTGGCGGTGATGCTCGAAAATACCGGCACCGCTCCCAATACTGGCGGCACTTTCACCGCCGAAGTCGAGCCAAATGAATCTACCGGTGGTGCCAACAACGCCTCGAACGCGTGGCGACAAGTCGCCTATCAAATCACATCATCCGGCACGATCACGAGCAGTGATACGGATTTCTATCGCTATCAATTGACCGCCGGCGACATCGTCACAATGTCCGCC
>JANNLP010000812.1:0-1821 GCA_031396905.1 Gemmataceae bacterium | reverse complement strand
TGCCGCCTCCGTACATGCCCGGCGCGGAGCGCCGAACCGGACCCGACGATGACTTCGAATTCGACGCCAATGGCGGCGGCGTTGACGTCCGTGACAATGACGACGACAGCGACCTGGAAGACACCGATATCGGTGATGAGGACGAAAATGGCAATGATGACGGTGACGACGCTGAGAATAGCGATGAAAGCGAAGGCCCATCACGACCTCGCCGCAGCAGTGGTCCCCGCCGCATGCCCCAACAGCACGGTCGCCATCGCGGCCGTGATGGTGACGGCCATCAGAAGCCGTTGATTCAAGACATATTTAAGCGCGGTCAGGAAGTCATTGTCCAAGTCATCAAGGAAGGAATCGGCACCAAAGGTCCGACGCTCAGCACGTACATCAGCGTGGCTGGACGCTACCTGGTTCTGATGCCCGGCCTCAGCCGTGTCGGCGTCTCGCGCAAGATCGATGACATCGATCAGCGGCATCGCTTGCGCGATATTCTTGCCGAATTGCGTCCGCCACAAGGCTTGGGATTCATCATCCGCACGGCAGGGACGGATCGCAACAAGAAGGAACTGCAAAACGACTTGAACTACCTCCTGCGCATCTGGCAGGTTGTTGTCAAACGCATCAAAGCGCAAAAAGGCCCCGGACCGATCCATCAAGAAAGCGATATGATCACGCGGACTATCCGCGACACGTTCACAGGCGATGTAGATTCGATCTGGATCGACGAGCCGGTCGCTTATCAGCACGCGCATGAGTTCTTGCAAGCGGTGATGCCACGTTACGCCAGTCGATTGAAACATTACGACCAAATCGAGCCGTTGTTCCACAAGTACGGCCTCGACGGCGAAATCGCCCGGATTCAGCACAAGAAACTGCCGCTTCCCGGCGGTGGCTCCATCGTCATCGACCAGACCGAAGCGTTGGTGGCCATCGATGTCAACAGCGGTAGCTTCCGTGCCGACAGCAACAACGCCGAGGAAACGGCGTACCAGATCAACCTGGTCGCGGCCCGGGAAATTGCCCGACAACTGCGCCTCCGCGACCTCGGCGGCGTCATTGTCAACGACTTCATCGATATGAAAGACGACAAACACCGCCGCTCGGTCGAGAAGGCAATGCGTGAGGCCGTGAAACGCGATCGCGCCCGCACTAAGGTGCTGCGCATCTCGCAATTCGGGTTGATCGAGATGACCCGGCAGCGAATCCGACCGTCACTGAAGCGCAGTGTGTTCCAGGAATGCCCGCACTGCAACAGCCAGGGGCACGTCAAAACCGCTGAGAGCATGAGCATCGAAGCGATGCGAATGATCCAATTGGCGGCGGCCCGCGAAGGTGTTCGACGCGTTGAAGTGCGCGTCCATCACGCCGTCGCGGAATACTTAGTCAACCGTAGCCGACGACAAATCTCCCAACTGGAAGATCGCAGCGGCATGCAAGTGTCCGTGACCGCCTTGCGCGATGTCTCACCTGAACGGCTCGATTTCATGGGGTACGACGCCAACGGCAGCGAAGTACCGCTACAACCCATCATGGCGGCCCCGCCTCCGCGGCATAATCACGAACGGGGACGCGGCCGGAGACGGTAGAAAGTGAGCGGCTCCCAAACTACAACATTGTGGAGCATTCCGACCATTACTCATGCGGAGAATCAACGATGAACCGTCGCGATCTATTGGCTCAACTCGGCGTGTTGAGCGCCGGGCTGGCCGCTGTCGGGACAACCTGCGCCGATGACACGGTGGGCAAGCCCGCGCGCCATGCAACCAATGGCCCGTTGGGCAAACCGCATGCCCATTTCTGCGGCATCCACATGGCCAAGAACAA
>JANNLP010000803.1:0-3816 GCA_031396905.1 Gemmataceae bacterium | reverse complement strand
TAAGCGGGCAGTCGGCATTCCCGACACCCGATCCCCGACGCCCGATTCAGATCGACCCGCCAAACCGCAGCCGGAACTGAATGAAGTCGCTGGCGGCAACGGCGCCATCGCCGTCAAAGTCGAAGATCGGGTTGTTGCCGCCCAGAGCCAGACGGAATTGAATGAAGTCATTCGCGGCGACGGCACCATCGCCATCCGCGTCGCCGAAGAAGCGGAAGAGTTTTGGTGCGACGGTGGTGTCACCGATGATTCCGTAGTCATCGCCGGCAATGCCGTCGCCGTTGCCGTCGAAGCCTTCGCCGGCAAACTGGCCGCTGAGGACGTTGAGGTTATAGCGCCCGTCGGCGAGCGACTTGCCATCGACGGAGCCGCCGATGAAAGTCAGGGTCACGACCGTGGTTGGTCCGGAGTTGTCCACGGCGGCCGCAAGGGTGACGCCGGCGATCGGCAACGGCGTAGACCGGACCACAGTAAAGGCCGAAGCCGGCGCGCCGACAAATGTCACGGCGTCATCGAATGTGACGATGATCTGCGTAACGACGGACCGTTGCGCGGAGCCATCGCCGACGACAACGCTGGCGACATGAGCCGGGGCCAATTCCACCGCGCCAATATCAATAGTGCCGACCGTGCGCGGTTTGCCGCGTTGGTCATCCGGCAGGCCGAGCAGGTTCGAGCCATTGCTGATCGCCGGGCTGCCAGGCAACAGGTAGTGGGTCATGGTGGGACCGCCCAAGTCGGCGAGCGGCCCAAGTTTGGCCGCCTGACCCAGAAGCGACGTGGACTTGGCATCGCCGACGGGGAACCCGATCCCGGCGGCCGTGCCCAGCAGCGAGAAACCGGCATCGAGAACGCCCGTGGTGTAACAATCCGGGCCGGTGGTTGCCGTATTGTTGCTCAGAATGGTGCTGTCGATGAAGATGGTGCTGGTGCCGCTGATTCGGGCAATGCCGCCGCCGGAGCCACCAGGGCCGGATGCGGCATTGAGCGTGAGCGTAGAGTTGTAGATGCCGATATTTCCGGTGACGTTGGACAAGCTGATGCCACCGCCGGATTGGCCATTGCCCGGTGCGGTGTTGCCGGAAAAGGTGCTGTTCGACACGAGCAAGTCACCCGCGCCAACAAACTGGAGGCCGCCCCCGCCGCCGTTATTAGCCGTGTTACCAGACAATGTGTTGGCGGTCAGGGTGAGGTCGCCTGCCGATTGATAAATGCCACCACCACTCACCGTCGCTTTGTTGTTGGCGATACTCGTGTTGCTCACGAAGACTTGTCCGTTGGCGACAAAGATCGCTCCGCCGTTCAACGCCGTATTGCCCGCGATCCGGCATTGATCGATAAACACCAGCTCGTCGTCGATGTAGATCGCACCGCCACTGCCGAAAGCGGAGCCGTTGGTCAATGTCAAACTGCTGATGACGACCTTGCCGCCGGTCGGCACGCCAGTGGTATTGAACACGCGATCGACGTTCGCCGCGTTGATCGTAAGCAAAGTCGCGCCAGGCCCATTGATGCTTACCGTATCGTCAATGTCAATGACGCTGCCCAATGTGATCGTGTTGGCCGACTTAAATACGGTCGGGTCGAAGTTGATTTGGTCGTAACCCGCGAACGCATCGGCATCGGTGACCGCTTGCCGCAACGAACCCGGACCAGTGGACAATGTATTGGTCACGACAAAGTTGGAAGGATACTCAACCGCGCCGATGTCGATGCCGATGTCGATGCCGGCGCCGCGCTGCCGGCCAAAGCCCCCACCGCGCTGGTCATTGGCGAGGCTTGCGGGATTCGAGCCGGCACTAATCAATGGGCTACCGGCGAGCGGAAGAATCGTGTCGGTCGGCCCGCCGTTGTTGGCGAGACTGCCGAGCTTAAAGGTTTGACCCAACAAGGCCGTCGTCGTCGCATCAGGGACGAAAGTACCAATACCGGCCGCGGAGCCAATGGCGCTGAAGTTGGCGGTCACTTGAACGTTGGTCGAGAAATCCGGGAAGGAGTTGCCGACGTTGCCGGCCACGATGCTACTATCCAGTTCGACATCAAACGGGCTGGCGGAAGCGACGCGGATGCCGCCGGTGCCGTTGCCAACCGTGGTGGCAGTATTGCCGACGATGGTGCTGTTGCGGATGGTGAAGCCCGGATAGACGCCATCGAGGCTGATGGCTCCGCCGGTCGAGGCCGTGTTGCCGACCAATGTACTGTTCTCGATGAGCAGCCCGCCGCCGGCCGGGAAGAAAGCGATAGCGCCGCCACGCATCTTGCTGACGTTACCGGTGAACGTACTGTTGCGAATGGTGACGTCAGCTCCGGCCGCGTTGATATGAATGGCGCCACCGTCGGCAACGGTTGTCACATTGTTGCGAACGGTGCAATCGGTGATGACGAGGTCATGATTTCCCAGGAGAAAGGCGCCGCCGCTGGTAGCCGCACCGTGCTCAATCGTGAGCCCACTGATCGCAAGGATGGAGTTCGCGGTGGCCCCGGTGAAATCGAACACGCGGTAGACATCGTCGCCGCTGACCGTGGCCAAGCGCGCTCCTGGTCCAACGATGGTCAGTGCTTCGGTGACCGCGAGGCCGCCGCTAGTCAACGTGATGGTATCGTCTGTCGCGGCAAAGGCGACGGCGTCAAAAGTAATCGTGTTGGCACCGACGAAAACGTTGGCATCGAGCACTTGTTGGCGCAAGCTGTCGGTGCCGCTGGTACCATCGTTGCGGACGATGAACAAAGGATCACACTCGATGGCCCCGCAATCCACTCGGGCGTTGATCTCGCGCGGAAACCCAATGCCGCGGTTGTCATAGGTCGAGCCGGAGATGTTCACCGCCTGATCGCGCACGGGGCTATCGTTGGCCGGCTTGTGTGTCTGCACGTTGCCGCCGTTGTCGGCCAGCGCGCCGAGCTTGAAGTTCTGGCCTAGCAGCGATGTCGTTGTTGCATCGCCGAGAAAGCCATCGACACCCATTTTGTTGCCGATCGCGCTGTCGAACACCGCGATGCTGGTGATGCTGGAGGCGAACAGGTCGGTGCCGGTCGGGGCCGTGTTCTTGGCGACGATACAGGAGTCAATCGTGACGATGGCGGCGTTGGCGGGATTGACGGCGAAGCCGCCGCCGCGGACGGCCAGATTGCCGGTGATCGTCGAGTTGTAGATGAACGTGTCGTTGCTGCCGGCGACGTTGGAGTAGAGGCCGCCGCCGTCGCCGTCCGCGGTGTTGCCGGAGAGGGTGCTGTTGTAGACATAGATTTCGGAGCCTCCGCCGACGACGCTGGCGGCACCGCCATCGCCCTTCGCCGAGTTGCCGCTGAGGGTGGAGTTGAAAATGAAGAGCCGGCCATTGTCGGTGATGACGATGCCGCCGCCGCCGCCCGTCGAGGTGTTGCCGGAGATGGTGCAATCGACGATGTTGAGGTCTTCGTCGGACACAAGAATGGCGCCGCCGCCGGCAGCGTTGCCGCCAGTCAACGTCAGTCCCGAAACAACAATAACAGCGCCGGCGACCGCGTTCTGGGTCGTAAAGATGCGGCCCACCCCGGTGCCATCCACAGTGATGGATTTCGCGCCAGGGCCAAGAATGCTGACGGCTTCACTCACGGCAATGTCGCCGCCCGTCAGCATGATGGTGCCGATGAGGCCGGGCGCGAAGTTGACGGTGTCTGCCCCGGCATTGGCGTTGGCCGACTGAATGCAATTTCGCAGCGAGTCCGGTCCGGCATTCAGCAGGTTTTGCACCGTCAACTTCGCGCCCGGCCTCATCGGCACCATCATGCTGACGGGCGGCGACATTGCCGTGAGTGAAGCCGTCAGCATTCTTG
>JANNLP010000799.1:0-2374 GCA_031396905.1 Gemmataceae bacterium | reverse complement strand
ACAGATCGGTGCCGATGACTTCGAGCTCGACGATGTCGGGGCCGTTGCCGGGCGTAGTGATGGTCAGCGTGCCGTCGGAATCGAGCCGGTCGTAAAAGGTGCCGAATCGCGACGGTAAGTTGATCGTGTAACCGAATGCATCCTGCAACATCCGCGCGTGAGTATCGGTAATCAGTTCACGGCCTCCCGTGCCGCTCGCGTTCATCAGATCGGCAAAACCGTAGTACGTGCGACCGGCCTGCACAAAGGGCGTGACGCCGAAGGGCGCGGTGTGTTGGGCGCCGTTCTGGTTCGACGGAGGCGTCGCGGTACCGCCGCCGCTGTTCCAGGCCGTGAACAGTGCGTGCGCGTTGGGCGAATCGAACCGCCAGAAGTTGCTCGGCGGCGTGCTGGCGGGGGTATTGATCGTGTCAACGACTTCGGTGTCGGTCGCAAACGCGTTCATCTGGGCATTGGAATACAAGCCCATGCCATGCCCAATTTCGTGAACAATCGTGGACATCAGGTCGGGAGCGCCCAAGCCCGGCGCCACCGGCAAGCCCACCCAGGCGTGCGTGAGGTTGTTGACGCCGTCGAACTCGCTGTTGTCCATCGCCGTGGGATCGAGCCACCAGCCGCTGGACGTGTTGCCGCTGTTGGCAATCGACCGGTATTGGATAGTGATCGTCGCGGCGGCGGGCTTCCCGTTGACGAAAGTGGGATTGATGTTGGCGCTCGCCCCGACTCCCATCCCGGTAGATGTGAGCGGCGACGCCGCGCCATTGATGGCCAGCAAATATTCCGTCGTCGGGTTGCCGTAGTTGAACGATTCGATGACCCGCGACCACTGAACGATTGCCGCATCGACGACGTTTATCGCCTGGGCCGCCAGCGACCCGAATAATTCGTCGAAACGGTTATCGTTTGGGCCGCTGGAATCGTTGCGGTTGGTCCAGCGGATGACGGCCGGCGCGATGCGGTCTTCGAGCGGCTGAAGGCGAAGGCGATTCCAGCGCGATGACAGTTTCACGGGAGGTCTCCTTCCGCAGCCGGGGCCGCGGTACAATGAAAACGACAACGCTCGGCGCGCCGTGAGTGCGCGGGAGCGGCGCCGGGCCGTTGAGTGTCCTTCTTTCGCGGTTGGGACTCACCGGCCGTTTGGTTCAAGCCGACTTTACTTTACCGGCGGATCTCCGTTCGGGGGCACAAGAGACTCCCGCCACAGGTTGCGGCGATGCTCGTATTGATCACATCAAACGTCGCTGGCGCGAGGCGGTTTTCTAGTTGCGTCAAGCGCAAGCGCGAGTCGTTTCGAACCCGGATCGTTGATCGATAAAAACGCGTTCGCATGACACGGACTCCTGATAGTGACGGTAACCGGCTGCGGGCTTCACATTGCCGGATGTGGTTGGATCAGGCTGACTCAAATCGACCCGCCAAACCGCAGTCGGAATTGGATGAAATCGCTTGCCGCGACTGCGCCATCGCCATCAAAGTCGAAGATGGGGTTGTTTCCACCCAGGGCCAGCCGGAACTGGATGAAGTCATTTGCTGCAACGGTGCCATCGCCGTTGAAGTCGCCGAAGAGGCGGAACAGATTCGGCGCGGTGCCGAGGCTGCCGACGAGCACGTAGTCGTCGCCGCCAGTGCCGTCGCCGTTGCCATCGAAACCGCCAGCTCCGAATTGGTCGGCCAGCACGTTGAACGTATAGCGGCCGTCGGCCAACGATTTGTTATCGACCGCGCCGCCGGTGAAGGTCAGTGTCACGATCGTGTTCGTGACATCCACGGCGGCCACTAAGTTCACGGCCTTGCTGTCAATCGGTCGAACGAGGCTGAACGCCGAGGACGGCGCACCGGTGAAGACGACCGGTAAGTCGAAAGTGATCAGCAACTGCGTCACTATCGACCGCTGGTTGGTGCCATCGCCGACAACCAAGTTGGATACCTTGGCTGCTGGCTGCAGCTCGAAAGCACCGATATCGATGCTGCCCATCACGCGGGGCTTCCCGCGTTGATCCGTCAACAGAAACGCCGGGTTGCTGCCGCTGTCGATGCAGGGGCTGCCGGGCAACAGCGCGTGCGTCTTCGTCGGCCCGCCGTTGTCGGCGAGCGGTCCGAGTTTGAAATCGGCGCCCAAGAGGGCGACGGTGGTCGCGTCGGGACTGAACTTGGCCACGCCCGCCGAGCTGCCGATGGCGCTGAATTTGGCGGACACAGCGTCGGTGACCAAATAACCGTCGAACAGATCCGTGTTGCCGTTGGCCGTGGCCGTGTTGCCGCTGACGATGCAGGATTCCAGACTTAGTTTACTTCCGTAATAGCCGTAATAGGGATGAGTGACCCCGGTTCCCGCGATGCCGCCGCCGCCTTTCGACCCCTCGGCCGTGTTGCC
>JANNLP010000781.1:0-1567 GCA_031396905.1 Gemmataceae bacterium | reverse complement strand
GGTCTTCCAGCACCGCCGTCAACGCAAAGATGTTGCGCACGTCATCGTCCACGATCAAGACCTTTTTGCCCGCCAGCAACTTGTCGGATTGATGAAGGTCGAGCAAGACCTGCCGCTTTCGCTCCGGCATTCCCGCAATGGGTCGGTGCAGGAAAAACGTCGTCAGATCCAACAGGCGATCGGGCGCCTGCACCCAGCGCACAGTGCAGTCATCGTTAAGTCGCTTCCACGCACCGGCATTGTGTTGTTCCGTCTCGTTGCCAAATACGATGAGCGGCAACCGCCGCATCAGGGAAGACGATTGACTTTCCGGGGTAAACACGTCAGCAAAATCAGCGTGGCCGGCACCAATGACGACGCAGTCCGCCCCGCGTTTTTGAAGAATGTCCTTGACATCGGACGTTTGGGCAATGGTCGTAACATCCACGTCCTCCGTGTCGATGGCGTCGAGCATGTGTTGCCGCCGTTCGGGATCGCTCTCGATCATGAGCAAATGCTTGGTCGAACGGCCGATGTACTCGATCAGGTGTTTGAACAGACCGTCGAGAAGGTCTCGACTTTGGATCGGTTTGGCGACGAAGGCAAACGCGCCGGAATCGAGCGCCCGGTCGCGGGACTCATCGGTGGATATCACGCACACCGGCACGTGCCGCGTGGCGACATCATTCTTCAGACGCTCAAGCACGCGCCAGCCGGCGATGTCCGGCAGGTGAATGTCCAGCGAGATCGCGTCCGGCTTGTAGTCACGGCTTAGAGCCAAACCAGTTGCACCCAATGTGGTGACCAGGGCTTTGAAACCCATCTCCCTCGCCGTGTCCAGAAGGAACTGCGCGAACTTATGGTCATTTTCAACAATGAGCATCACACGGTCGCCGGCCCGAATGTCGTCGCGGTCATCGCCAAACTCATTGGTCAGCTGATTCTCGTCCAGCGTCGTCAACAACGCGCTTTCAAGAATCACGGAATTGCTGCTGGCAGCCGGAACTTGCCCGTTACGCAGCGTCATCGGATCGGTGCCGATCGGCCTGATCTGATTGCTGGGCGCACTGATTTCACCTTGCGTCAGCATCTTGCGCGCGGATCGCGGCGGTGCGTAAACGGTGGGTAGATAGAGACTGAATTTGCTCCCCTTGCCCGGGTTCGATTCAAGTCGGATTTCGCCGCCGAGCAACCGTGACAACTCGCGGCTAATCGCCAGGCCCAACCCGGTGCCACCGTACTTGCGACTGGTGGTCCCGTCGGCCTGTTGGAACGCGTGAAAAATGAGCTGTTGTTTGTCGGCCGAGATGCCGATCCCGGTGTCACGCACCGCAAAGGCGAGCACACTGGGCGCGCGGCCCAACGTCGCATGATCGTCGGTCCACCCCGACGTTGCGACCGCGACATCCAGCGACACGCTGCCGGTCTCGGTGAACTTGAACGCGTTGGCCAGCAGATTCTTGAGCACCTGCGAAAGTCGACGGGGGTCGGTGGTGATCGCCGGCGGAAGGTCGGCCGCGAGGTTGACCGCGAACGGCAACCGCTTGTGCCGCGCGAGCTCACCGAAGTTGCGCTCGACATACCCCGG
>JANNLP010000779.1:0-1657 GCA_031396905.1 Gemmataceae bacterium | reverse complement strand
CTCTTGATAGATTTAAGGCTTAATTTTGCAGTCCATCTTTTCAAGCCTGTTCATTAAAAATTCTAATCATGTGCATGGTTTGGCTCCTCGGTGATAGTGCTACCAAGGCTGGTGATGGAAATCGCCGGCGTCACCCGCTCTTCGAGGTTCACCATCCGCAAGGGCAACGATTGTTTGCGAAGCAGTCCGACTTTGTTGATTCGGTTGCTCGGGGCGCGGCGGAACAGCCGGGAGATGCGTGGGAACGCCATGGAACGGGACCTCAATTAATAGGGGACAAGACACTTGGGCGATCGAAGTGAAGCAAGAGGGAAGCACTCCCTCCCCCACTGGGATCGGGGGGTCATGCGGTAAATGGCTCGGGAAGCCGCTACAAAGGGCAAAACCAGGCCTCACACTGCAAAATTCCAGGTGCCGACACGGGTGCGAACCACCATGTCAATGGCACATTCTGCCAATGTCCGATAACGATTTCAAGGAAAAAATCGGAATAATGTCAGATTTCTCCAAGTTGTCATAACCGTCATAGTTGTCGCATTCAGTTGCCTATGTTCGGTACAGTAGCGTCGTCCGCTCAATGCAACGTCCCAAAACCGGGGCTTTACGACGAAACGAATCTCCCAGAGCCGTTCCGTTGATTCGCGATTCAATTCCTCCGACTCGTCTCCAAAGAACCGCCGTCGGAACCGCTCGTTGCAAATGCCCGCAGCAGGCCTCCACGCGAACTATGCTTCGATTACCAAATACGCCCAGTTGCGTACCGCCCACGGCTGAGGCGCTTTGAGTTCGGCGGGACAAGGAGTAAGCATCGATGCTACTCGCATTCGGGCCGGCGGATCTGAAGCAACTCGCGATTCCAATCGGCATCGGGCTTGCCGCGTTATTGATCCTGATCATTCCGGCACTCCGACGCAGCGTCGTAGACAGCTTCATGAAGGGTCATGAAAAAGGCGAACAGCTCCGGGGAAGCAAACGGCCGGAATGAGTTTGCCGTCTTTGAAAAGGAAAACGAGATGTCACGTGTCTATTTTTACCGGTTGGTTTTGCTGGTGCCACTCGCGCTCGCCGTGCCAATGCTCTTGGCATCGTGCTCGGGTAAGAAAGGGCCACCCGTCGCCAGGAACCAACTGGACAAGGCGATCTCGGACTACACCGATGCGATGAGTCGGCGCCCCAACGATGCCAAGATCATTTGCAAGCGCGGCGAGCGTTATGCGGAACTCGGGCAAGTGGATAAGGCCATGGCCGACTTTACCAACGCGATTCGGCTCCGTGACGCGAGCGCTTACATCAATCGGGCTGCGCTCTACGAGAAGCGGCAAAACTACGTGAGCGCCATCGCCGATTACACTCGGTTCATCGAGCTGTCCGGCGCAACGCCATCAAATCCAGGTGATCCACCCGAGCGCGCAGAGATGGCCGCGAAGGCCCAATATCGTCGCGGACTGTGTTTCGATGCGACCGGCGCACCCGACAAGGCCATCGACGATTACAAGGCCGCCGCCGCCTTCGACCCGAATCTGTTAGATGAAAACAGCCGAAAGCGGATTGCCAATTGAACAGTCATATCGACCCGCCAAATCGCAGTCGGAACTGGATGAAGTCGCTGGCGGCTACGGCGCCGTCGTTTTCGAAGTCGAACAGCTGGAATGGCGGG
>JANNLP010000767.1:0-2941 GCA_031396905.1 Gemmataceae bacterium | reverse complement strand
CTTTCGAATTCGTTGCACCACGGGGCCAACATTCACGCAGACGACCTTGGTGCGGCGCGTGCGGAATGGGGAAAAGGGCCCATGCATATTGGTCTCGAAGTCGCCCATGGCGTCTTCGGCGTATTCCAACACCAATTCGCCTGGCAATGCCGTCGGTCCGCCCTGGACCAACGCGACGTCGTTGCCTACCCCGCCACCACCGTCGAAGTTAATTCCGTTGAAAAGGCAGGTGAGCCCGGTGTCGTAGGCCACCGTGAGTTTGTCGTCTTCGCCATTCGCGCCGACGATGACGACCCGAGAAGTCACCGCACATGGCCGGCTGGCAATCACCGTCGATGACACGTTGTCAAACACTTCGATTTGATTGCCGTTGCGGCGAAGGGTCACCGAGTCCGCTCCGTTGCCCGACTGCAGGTTGACCCGGATCTCAGGGAGCGCGACCGAATAGAAGATGTCAAAGAATGAATCGATGGTCGGCGGAATGCCGGGGCCGGAGATATTCTTGGCTTTGCTCTCGACCACCACGTCGCCATCGTCGTTGGGTTTTGGCTTGCGGGCCTGACCATCGGTCGGCGTCGGGTTCGGGTCGCCGGGCACGCGGGTCACCATTTCCGTGAACAACGCCGGCCGGTAATGGCAGTAGGCCTGATCGAACGGAAAACTCGCCGGGGCATTGGTGACGTAGTTATTCGCGCTGACCCAGCAAACGTACCGCCCATTGGGACTGATGCTCGCCCAAGTGTTGCCGCCAGGATAGTTGCCGAGCGTTGTCTTGTCGAAGCGTTCAATCACGGTGCCCGCTTGACTCAAGTACACGCCGCCCGGTGTTGGTGTCGTGCCGTTGAGTAAGTCGGTGCCGCCTGAAACGAAAACGATGGCCGAGCCATCGAAGCTCAGATTGACCGGCTCGTTAAATGTCACCGGCGTCGGTCCGTTGGCCATGGCCGTCTTGGTGAAATTGACTGATATCGGCGTGACGACGTTTGTGTTGGTGCTGCACGAGAACAAATCAAAAGTGCCATTGCCATCTGGGATGCTGGTCAGGTCGGTGGCGTTGCTGCGGAAGAGGCACGTCGAGCCGTCGAGGCTCAGCCCGTTGCCGCGCGACCCGTTGTTGCCAGCGAAACCTAAAAGGTTATGGCTCATGAGTGACAGAGCCTTGGTCGTGTGCCGATAGAGATAAACGTCGTTAAAGCCGTTCAGATCGACGGCCGGCAACAATTTGGCGTTGCCCTCAACCAGCACCAGGCACTCCGATCCGTTGGAAACGACTGTTACATCGGCGGGCGTGGGCACCGCGGTGCTGCCGGCCGCAGTATTGGTTCCGCCCGGTAGCGTGCTCACACAAGTGAGTTGACCGGTGGCAATCTCGTACAGAAACACATCGAAGAACCCGTTGACATCCGTCACGCCGGCCACGAGATTGTTCGCCATGCTTTGGAACACGACGAACTTGCCATCGGCACTGATCTCCGGCGCGTTCGAGAAGTTGTTGCCGGTGTTCGGGCCGCCGAATGCCTTGCTGATCAGCGTCGTCTGCGCAGTGGCGAGATCGCGCAAGAACACATCGGTATTGGCATTGGTGTCGGTGATCCCAGTGACCAAGTTGTTGGCGGCGCTGGCGAAAGTCACGTACCGGCCGGCCGCGTCGATCGACGCACCCGTCACACTGCTATTGCCACTGACGACGCCGCTCGGGTCCACATCCATCATTACGCCATTGACAAACACGTGCGTACCCGGCGTGACGGTCGTCACGCGCGTGTCCAAACCCGGATCGGCCGAGCTGAAAACCGACACGCGACCGGAAATATCGCTGTCGAGCAGCGTCGATTCGGCGACAGTCGAGGTCTGGCCTGTCGTCGTCTTCACGCTCTGAGGGAAGTTCGTCAGCGGCGCGCTTAAGTTTGTCGTACCGGATGAGAAGCAACTCGCCGTGACTGGATTCGGTAATGATAGAGTGACCCTCTGATAGACGGAAATGCAAGCAGAGGAGGAAGCGGACGTCAAACACGAAGAAGGTGCAAACGAAGCTGTGATTTGATAGGTCCCGCCAACGCCTAATCCGTTACGATTGGCAATCACAAACATTCGGTCAAGTTGCGCTCCATTGACAACTTCGCCGAGCGATCCCGAATCGTGCACACTCTGAACCGTGACATTGACGCCCGGGTCGCCATACGCTGCAGCGACCAACCCGCCCACCTGGATGGTGAGAATAGAGTCAATCGGCACCGCCGAATTGTTGGTGACAGTTACCTGGTAGGTCTCGAGCGCTCGGTTGAGCGGGTTCGATATGAGTTGCGTGTTAACGGTGATATTGTTCTGTTCCAGAAACGCTAGTCCGGCGTCGTCGTAAATGAATCGTTGTTTCGCCGTGGTTTCGACGTTGCCGTAGTTCACAATGGCTCGGCCGGCGGCCTGGTAAGTGGTCGGCATGAGGACATTGCCCGCGCCCAAAGTGTTGAAAGTGGCCGAATCTGTACCGAGGCCGGCATTGATGTTGATCGGCACGTTGCCCGGCGTTACCGTAAACGAATCGTCGCCGGTCCCGCTGTTCACCATCAGGTTGGTGATATTATCGCCGCAAAGGTTGATCGTAATCGGCGCGACGGAAGTCAAGCTGAGCTGAACAATCTCAATCGGAATGGATGGCGTTCCCGGCGGACACGGTGACGGCGTTCCCGGTGGCGGTACACGCGGCGCTTGAATCGTCGTGCCTAAATTCAGCGGCGCCAGGATCACGTTCACCGGCGCCGGGTTCGTCAATTCGATAGAAAAGGCCTCCGTATTGAACACATCGAAAAAACTGGCAGGCATGATTAACGTTTGTCCCACATTCACATTGCCAGTCGTCATGATGTCTTTTTCAATGGGTTCAAGAGGCGTTGCCGGCTTCATGCTCGACAGGCAGTAGTCGTTGCCCGCGCCTGCGTCCACC
>JANNLP010000762.1:0-1519 GCA_031396905.1 Gemmataceae bacterium | reverse complement strand
GTAGGCTTGGTGGCCATAGCCGTAGACGTTCGGTGGGTTGACCGAGAATCGTTCAAATACGTCGGCGTCCTCGATCTTGGGTTCGACGAAGTTCCAGTGACGGATCTTGTTGACGGCGAAGCCACCGATCTCAATCGTACCGCCCGCGCCGAGCACCGATAGCGAGCCTTCGAGATCTTTCGGGCGTGTCGCTGTGGTGGCTTCGATGATGCCGAGCGCGCCGCTGAGAAAGCGCAGCGTCGCGACCACGGTGTCCTCGGCCTCGATATCGACCAGAGCGCGCAAGCTGCGCGCATGCACGCTCTGCACTGGGCCCATGAACCAGCCGAGCATGTCGACGTGGTGGCTCGCTTGATTGGCTATGACACCACCGTCCTGTGCCCAGGTCCCGCGCCACGCGTCCTGGTCATAGTAGGATTGCTCGCGACACCAGCGCACGCGCACCGTGCCGAGCACCAGCTTGCCGAGTCGACCGGCCTCGAGTGCTTCGCGGGCCTTGACGACCGGAACGTTGAAACGGTTTTGCTTGACGACGAAGAGGCGAACTCCAGCGGCGTCAGCAGCCGCGATCATCGCGTCGGCGTCTTCCAGAGTCAAAGCCATCGGCTTTTCGACAATTACGTGGTGACCGGCGCGCGCAACTTCAATGGCGACAGCGGCATGCGAACCGCTTGGTGTGAGTACAGCGACGACATCGGCATTGGTCTGTTCGAGCATTTCGGCAAGCACGCAGTAGCCCGGAACGTTGTACTTCCTGGCGAAGGCGTGTGAACGTTCGGCGACGACATCGCAGGCGGCGACCAGCTGCGCACCCACGATCTGCCCAGTGCTCAGGAGGTCGGCATGGCGTTTGGCGATGCGGCCGCAGCCGACGATTGCGATTCGAATCATGCGAGGCAGACCGACTTGCCCGTTGCTGCAGGCGTCATTGCTAGTGATCTTCGATGGGACTTCGTGTACGTTTTGGATGCGACGATAGTTCGATGCGCAGTGCTGCAATCTCCAACTGCAGGTCTTCGAACTCGCGCTCTTTGCGGTGCAGGAACTGAGACGTGAGTCGCAGTTTCGCGGAAATACCGGCCGGTGTCAGCAGATAGGCGTAGGCCCACTTATTGTCACTGCGCCGAAAGTTGTTCGCCTTGACCCAGCCACGATCGACCAGCGCGCGCAGGCAAAAATTGAGCTTGCCCACACTCACCCCAAGCCCTTGCGCAAGCTTGCGTTGGCTCGCTGCGGGTTGCGTGTTCAATTGCCGGAGGAGTTCTAAGTCGAGGTCTTCGGTGGCCATGGCAACGTGTTCATGTCCTGAACGCGTGCCGATGATAAGCACGTTCTATCTATTCGCTCAATGCCTTTTTGCGAGAACTTGTTGTGGTCTTGGCGTGTCCCCGCGGTTGCCAAGCTGGTCACAGGTCACAGCCCGCTCGCCGCCGCATCCTTCGCCGACAGTGCCGGTACCATGCCTTTCAGGGGCCAATCAATGCCCAGTGTCGGGTCATCCCACCGAACGCAACCTTCG
>JANNLP010000750.1:0-5250 GCA_031396905.1 Gemmataceae bacterium | reverse complement strand
CACCGCCGGCAGCTTCAGTTGGCAACATCGAGTCGTCTGGAGCCGGGTCCACAACTTGTTCCTATTGAACGCCGGCTCAAAACCATCCCTTGCGATGGGTAACGTACGTTTGGTGAAACTCTGCGTCGGACTTGGTTAGGTATATGATCCCTTCGGCGAGGCCAATGCCCCACATGACGAGCGGCCCGATGGCCGCGAAGGGTGTTCCGAGAATTGTCACGGCCAACATAATGAGGCCTTCTTTGTTGTAACCCAGGACAAACTTGTGTACGCCAAGACAGCCCAACAACAAACCAAAGATGCCAACCAATACGCGATTGGACGCCGGCGGCGTGTCCATGAACGGGGCTGGCGCGGGATGCGGATAATTGACCGTGGTCGCGCCCGGCTGCGGCACGCCGCAACTCGGACACACAACAGCCGCCCGTCGAATCGAGGCGTGACACTCCACACAAGACTTTTGATTATCCATCGGCGGTGCCGGCGGCGGGGGCAGCAATGGCCGCTGCATCGCCGGCTGCGTTGGCGCGACATCAGGTGCCGTGAATCGCGACTGACAGCGCGGGCAAAGCACGGCCTGCCCATGCAAGGTCTCGGGAACCGATGCGTCCTGATTGCATCTCGGACAGCGCACAACGACGGGCACGGAATCCCCCTTCCCCGGCAGACTTGCCACCGGCGCTATGCAGTGATTCGCCGGTCGCACCGGTTTATTGCACGCTTATCTATTGGTCGGTAGGAATTCGGCCAATTGCTACATCATTCACTCGGCCGCAGCAGAATATGAGCCCGAAGCGCAAGCAAGGAAACTACTGCCTTACTTGCGCTTCGGGCTCATCGGACTATTCTTTCGGCGCTTCCTGCGCCGGCTTCTCCGGCGTGATCTTGATCGTCATTTTCTTGTCTTTGCGCAGGATGACGTACTCCACCGGTTTGCCCGGTGTCAGTTTACCTAACAGCGCCATGTAAGCGGTGAGGTTCTTCACGGGGTCGCCGGCGATCTCCAAGACGCGGTCGCCTTCCTTCAATCCAGCCTTCGATGCCGGGCTGTCCGGGCTGACACCCTGCAGCAACACGCCGTCCTTATCATCGTCGCTGTAATCGGGAATCGCGCCGACACGCACTTTCATTCGGATTTGTTGTTGACCCGTCGGTGGGTCGCCATGAGGATCCGGTTTCGCTTCCTTGGGTGCAACCTTTTGCGGATTAGCCTTTGCTTCCTTTGGAGCGGGCTTTGACTCCGTCGCATCCTTGGCTGCCGGCTTCGGACGTGGTTCTTGTTGCGTCGGCATCATCGAGCCGGACACCTTCACGAATTCCAACTTCTCCTCCCTCGCGGCAAGATCGACGACCAGTTCCTCAACCATGTCAGCGATCTTCAACATGCCCACATAGTTGATCTTTTCCCATGTATCCGTTGGTCGATGGTAATCCGTGTGCAGGCCTGTGAAGAAGAACAGCACCGGCAATTGCTTCAGGAAAAACGATTGGTGATCGCTCGGCCCCATGCCGGCCTTGGTCTTTTTCAGCTTGAAGTTGTACTTCTGGTTGTACTTGTCCACCATCTCGTCGAACTGCGTCGCCGTGCCCATGCCACCGATCTCTAACTTGTCCAGATTCGTTTCCTTGTCGGCAATCATGCGGCCCACCATGTCGAGATTCACCATCACTGATGTGTTTTCCAGCGGAAACAGCGGCTCTTTGCAATAGTGCACCGAACCGAGCAGGCCCATTTCCTCGGCGGAAAACGTCATGAACACGATGCGCCGGCCAACACGATCCTTTTGCGCGCCGAATCGCCGGGCCAGCTCAACAATCGTCGTCGTACCCGAAGCGTTGTCATCCGCGCCATAGTGAATCATTGGTTTGTTCAGGCCTCGCGCCAGGCTGCCAAACCCGCCGTAACCGAGGTGATCGTAATGGGCACCGACGATGACGGTCTCGTTGGCTAACGGGCCGCTACCCTCCAACACGCCGACCACGTTCTTGACCTGCACTTTGCGATCACGTTCGACGGCGACATCGAAGTCCGCTGTCAGACCCTTCATCGGGCCATTCTGTGGTTTGAGTTCCTTATCGATGGCGTCTTCGATTTGCTCGACCGATTTGCCGAATGACCGGCGGAACATCAACTCGGCGACATCGCGATGGATATGAACGGCCGGAATTTTCGCCGCGTTGGCTGACCGTGTGGCCGTGAACGGCATCAACGCATCTTTCGATTCCGTCAGCGTCGTCCGGTCGTTGACCAGAATTACTGCTGCCGCCTTGTGCTTCTCCGCATTGGCAATCTTGGTCGTAAGTGCCGAGGCATTGATGGTCGAGTCGCCATCGCCAAACTTCTTCTCGCCAGTGACTGCATAGCGCGGGCAGCGTCGCAACATCACGACCACTTTGCCCGCGACATCCAAGCCTTCATAGTCGTCGTATGGCACCTTGTTGTCGATCACCGAGTGACCCACGAACACGAGTTCACCGGATACAGTGCCACTGGCCGATTGACCGAGCGGCGTGAAGTCGCCTGCCATCAGCTTGATGGCGATGCCGTTGGATCCCCAAATCGACAATTCCGATTTGGTCAGCCGCGATGGCCCACCGACGGTAAACGGCTGAAAATAGCCGCCGTCCTTCATTGCACCTTTGAGTCCCGCTTCCTTGAACGCGGCAGAGATTCGGTCGGCCGCCTTGTCGATCCCCACGGTGCCCGGTCCGCGTCCTTCACATTCATCGGACGTGAAATACTGCATGTCCGCCTGCATCCGCGACAGCGACGTCTCCCGTTTGACATCCGCGCGAATCAGCCCGACAACGCCAAACAATGCGACAACAATTCCCAACCGACGAATCATCATGACGCAGACCTCATGAAAACCAGCCGCCGCGACCGGCAGCAAAAGCGTATGTGGCCAGTATACCTAATAAATTGGGCGTAGGGGAGGGGAGAAAGGGATACCACGCAAATCAACATTTTGTCGTCAGGAATTCGAGAACGACGATTCTGATACAACTGACTACAGCCAAGCGGTCATCATGCCGTCTGCCGAGCCACCAAGAGATTGAAACAATGAGCGTCAGACATTCAGCCCTAGTGTGCTTGGCTGCGTTCGCCATCGTCATGCCAGCACGGGCCGACGTGATACTCGGCTTCCGCATTGGCGCACCACCGTCTGGCAACGATCAGACTAACCCGATTTGGATCGATAACCAACTCGATCCGATCAACGATACCAATCAGCCGGTTGCTTTGGGCGCGCCGATCGTAAGCCCGCTCGTTTTTTTGTTTTATCCGCAGACCATTTATCTCCAGGTCACGATTGCCACGAACGCGAACGCACTGTCGAGTCCGACACCGTCATTTCCCCAATCGGCTTGGACGAACACGAACAGTTTGAAATCGTTTGCATTTGGCTTGAGCTATCCCCAGAACGTGGTCAATCCCTTTGCGCCACCCATTCCTCCGATTGATCCTGACCAGAACAACCACAACGCGCGCGCCATTGTCCCATTTGCCACGGGCAATCCCAGTACATTCACCGGCTACAACATGGGTTCCACTGCGCTAACAGGTTCGACAACGGGCGTGGGCGTTGGCGCGGCCGCAGGCCAGATCGCAGGCAACGAACGAGTTATTGCCGTATTCCGATTGGTCTTAGGATCGTACGGTTCTGGGGCTATTTCGCTTTTTGATTTGAACACAGATCCGACTGCCGCTGGCTTCAGTTTGCAAGATGGCCAAAACGTCGATGAGTACATTTTCCATCCCAGCCATGCCAACTCGATACAAGTGATCGTGACCCCTTTTCCACTTCCCGAACCCTCCAGCATGGCCTTGGCCGGCGTGGCGCTCGCCGGCATCGGCTGGCGGAAGTGGCGGCGACGGCAGACCAGCGCAGGGCAATGACGCAAGGCGAGCAATAAGCAATAGGATGGAGGGAACCAACAAGAGATCGCAACAATGAGTGCTAAGAAACTTGCCCTAATGTGCGTGGCAGCGCTAGCCATCGTGATGCCGGCGCGGGCGGACGTGATCCTCGGCTATCGCATCGGATTGCCGCCGTCAGGTCTCGACCAGTCGAACCCGCTTTGGATCGATGACCAACTCGATCCGGTTAACGAAACCAATCAGCCGGTTGCCTTGGGTCCGCCTATTGTTGGCGGACTCAATGTGCTTCTTGGGTCGGTTACGTATCTCCAGATTACAATGGCAACAAACACGAATGCACTTTCGAATCCGACGCCGTCTTTTCCCCAGTCGGTTTGGACGGGCCCCAATCGCCTGATTACGGTTGCATTTGGTTTGATTTATCCCTTGGGTATCCTGAACAATCCGTTTGCCCCTCCAATTCCTCCAACCGACCAGAATCAAAACAATGCCAATGCGCGAGCAATGGTCCCATTTGGCACGAGCAACCCCAACACTTTTTCCGGCTACAATATGGGTTCGACGGCGATAGCGGGTTCGACGACATTAACAGGCATTGGCGCGACCGCTGGCCAGATAGCAGGCGGCGAACGAGTGATTGCCGTTTTCCGATTGAATGCGGTCAGTCCCGGTTCCGGCAATATTTCGCTTTTTGATTTGAATGGAAGCCCTACCGCAGCAGGCTTCGGCTTGAATAATGGTCAAAACCTTGACCAATACGTCTTCCATCCCAGCCACGGTACCTACTCGTTGCCAGTGGTCGTTTCAGTTCCCGAACCCTCCAGCATGGCCTTGGCCGGCGTGGCGCTCGCCGGCATCGGCTGGCGGAAGTGGCGGCGCAGTAATGCAGTGACTGCGTGATTAGCGTCAAGTGACAAATCTCCCGAGACTATTCCGTGCCACCGGCACGCCAGTCAGTGCTCGGGCAGTATTCAGAGAAAAACAAAAAAAATCGCACAACTGACTTTGCATTGCGACCCGTGATGGGTGACGATGCACCCGGCAGTGATGTGATGCTAGCTCACATCGCGGCCAAATGTCCGTGTTCGAGCCGGGCTTTGAACCAGCCTGGCTGGAATGCGGAATCGCGCACGGCTATGGCCATAACTCTGCGCGAGATGACGGCGAAGACTCGTCAATGGCTTTGTCGATCCTCGGGTTCACGGGGTCGGCATTGGACGAGTCGAGTCGAGCGCACCACCGAACGCTCGGCGTGTTTGTCATGTGGATGGCCGAGGTTTGCTGGAAGACGATGCAGCGGGACATGACCGGGACGCAATCAAAAACGTCGCACCCATACATCCCCCTCCTCCTCCTCTTCCTCCTCA
>JANNLP010000747.1:0-6991 GCA_031396905.1 Gemmataceae bacterium | reverse complement strand
GGCGCGCAACTCATCGACGGTGCGGGCTTGCCGCTCGGTGATTTTGGGGACGCGATTGCCGCCGGAGAGGTCGAGGTAAATGTCGCGATCCTTGCTCAACAATCGGACGGTGAGCGGTGCTTCCGCGCCGGAGTGGAGGTTGAGCCAATAGAGCGCAATCTGCTCCATTTGCTCGTCGGCGGCGTATTTGTTCGAAGCGCCGAGAATGACTTCCTGGGCGTTGAGTTCCTGCGCCAGGCGGAACACGGCATGCAAGGCGTTGTTGGTGGGCACGATGAGCGGCTTGACCTTTTTGCCAGCTTTCTCCGCGCGTTCGACGACGGCCGTCATGAGTTGCTGGTCGTAGAGATCAAGGTCGGTGCGGACGGTGGCGTCGCCTTCGGGCAGCAACTTGGCGGTCATCACGATGACACTGGTCGTATCGGGATCGGTTTCGGCCAGCGCCTTTTCCAGCATGAACAAGTTGTGCGGCGAGCGGATGGCGACCAGTTTCGTATATGGTTTGTTCAAGCCCAGCGTTTCCGTGGTCACCGTTTCCGATGAGCGGACGCTGAATTGTTCGAGGTGGCCCTTGGCGCCGACCACTTTTTTCCCCTGAAACCGTTCGGTGATGATGAACGTCGCCAGGAAGCCCAGCGTAAACAAAAGCCCGGCCACGGTGGCCACCTCTTTGGTAAAGACGTTCACCAGCGCGGCACTCAGCAGGACAAGAAAAACAAAGATCAGGCCCAGCGGGATTTCCACTTGGCCGATGCGGAGGTTGGCCGGCATCCGGTACTCGCGCGGCATGTTCGGCTCGCGAAAACGCAAGATCACCATGGCTAACGACATGAACACGAAACTCCAGACCACACCAAATGCGTAGGCCTCGCCGAGCGCCAGCACGTCGCCGCGGCTGGCGACAATCGTGATGAGCTTGAGCACGAGAATGACGCGCAGGATGCGATAGGTGGTGCCGTATTTGGGGTGGGGCCGCTGCAGCCAAACGGGAACCACGCCATCTTCGGCGACGCGGTTGAGCACGCCGTTGGAACCAATCATGGCCGTGTTAACCGCACCGGACAGGATCAGGCCGCCGACCACGACGACAAACCCGTTGAGCAGCAACTTGGCCCAGTCCCAGCCGACAACGTGCATGGCCAACCCGCCGATGAGGTTGTCGCCGTACTTGCTCATGCGCACGTCGTCCGGGATGATCATCACAGCAAAAAACGAAATCACCGATGTCAGCAACAGACTGTAGATGAACACGACAAAGGCGGCCTTGCGGAAATTCTGCAGCTTCGGCGATTCGACTTCACGGTACACTTGGGCCAATGTCTCCTCGCCGGACATTGCCAATATTGAATGGCCGAAGGCGACTAGGATGCCAAAGAGTCCGACCCAGTGAAACCACTGCTCGGGCGTGCCGCGCAGTTTGGCGATCGCCGACTCGGGCAAGATGTGCGGCAAAAAACCCAGCGGATCAACTTGTTGATTGGTGACTTTGTTGAGCTTCGGTTCAATCTGGCCCGTTTCCAGATTGACCTCGGTTTTCTTGCTGAGATCAACGGTGATCCCGGGCAGCACGGCCTTTTCCGGCTCCATCGCCAGGGTCAGGCCGCACCAGATTAGCATGGTGATGGCCATCACTGTGGTGGCGACCATGATTTTGAAAGCCGTGTCGCTCGATTCATGGATGCCGATGACGTTCTTGCGGTAGAAATACACCGTCACCATAATCGCAAACGCCATTGAGCCATAGCTTTTGCATTGTTCGACCGCATCCAGCGAGATGGGCAATTCGCGGAATCGGTTCATCACTTCGATGACAAGGCTGACGATGTACTGCCCGGCCGTGACGCTCGAAATGGGACCGGTGAGAATGTAATCAAACAACAAGGCGCTGACGGCGACCTTGCCCATGAAGCCGCCCATGGCCTGGCGGACGACGCGGTAGACGCCGCCGCGGACGAACATCGAACAGCTTTCGATGTACACGCTGCGGACGAAATAGCTGAAACACATGACCGCGAGGATGAACCACGGTGCGCTGCGGCCAATGGCCGACTCGGCGATGCCACCGATGTAGTAGGACGTGCTCGCCAAGTCGCAGAGGACGACGGCGGCGGTTTTCCAAAACGAGATGAACGTGAACATGACGCTGCCGACGACGATGACCTGCGTCGTGCGGAGCAGTTTGCTGCTGGTGCTGGTGGGAGTTCGGGAACCGTTGCCGGGAGTCCCGCCGGGTGTGCCGGGCGCGGACGGGGTGTTTGACATGGACATGCGATCAGTAATCGCCTGCTACTTGTGCCGGTTGGCCGCATCGAGCAGGCATGGGGGTCGATTATAACTGTCCGCAACGGGTTCCTATTGGTTAAAGGGCAGCGAAAGCGCCCGCAGCGACGGATCGGCAAGCGGGCATGGGAGTTGCGTTAACTGGAAAAACCTGCCCTCCGCGCCAAAAGTGGCCTACACTTGCCCGTGAAGTTGCGCGCATCACGCGCGCCTCGATGTAATGGTGTCGAGTCATCGAACCGGTCTTCATCACCGGATTGTATGCCGGAGCGCGTTATGGAATTGCCGGACGAGGCCATTGATTATCATTTTCAGGGCCTGATCGCGCCGCTGGCCGGTGGTGACTTTTCGCCGCTCGCGGAGTTGCAGGGCCAGAACTTTCTGACGCTGGCACGACTGCGCGCCATGCTGCCGCAGATCAATCAAGTTCGCGGGCAGGTGGCGGCCGAACGTGAGTTGGTCAACCCAGCTGCCGAAATGAAGCCGCTGGATTCGGGCTTTATCGACTTCCCGCAGAAGATGCTCGATCAGTTTCGGCGACAAAAAGAACAAAGCGAACTCGGCCGCATCCTTGCACTTTCCGCGCGCTTGCGTGAGCAGTGCGACCGTGTGGCCGTACTCGGCATCGGCGGATCGTATCTTGGCGCTCGCGCGTTGTTCGACTCGCTCTGCCACAGCTATCACAACGAACTGCCCACGGCCGCCCGCATGGGTACGCCGCGCATTTACTTTGAAGGCAACAACGTCGATAACGATGCCACGTCGGAGCTGCTCGACTTGTTTGAGCAAACCTGCGTCGATCCCGACATCCGCGATGAGCGGTGGGGACTGGTCGTCATCTCCAAGTCCGGTGGCACGATCGAGACGGCCGTTTCGTATCGCTTGTTCCGCAAGGAGATGAAGCGCTTTTACGGCGGGTCCGAGCTGTATCAACAGTTGGCGATCCCCGTGACCGGCACGCCAAGCAAGCTCCGTAACTTGTGCAAAGCCGAAGGCACGGCCGATACAGACGCGCTGCCGATCCCGGACAACGTCGGCGGTCGGTTCTCCGTTTTCACGTCGGTGGGATTGTTGCCGGCCGCGGTGATGGGTTTGGACGTGCGGGCATTATTGCTGGGTGCCGCGGCCATGACCAAGCGGTTCCTCGAAGAGCCATTCGAGCGCAATCCCGTGCTGCAGTACGCAGCCGTTAATTATCTGATGACGGAAGAGAAATCGAAGAGCACGCGCGTATTAGCGGTATGGTCAAAGAAGCTGGAATCCGTCGGGCTTTGGTATGACCAGTTGCTGGCCGAGTCGCTAGGTAAACAGGGACGTGGTGCCACGCCGATAACGGCCGTGATGACGCGCGACTTGCATTCACGCGGTCAACAATTCCAGGAAGGCACTCGCGACAAGGTCATCAACAACCTGATTGTGAAGAACGCTAAGTCGGCCCCGCACGCTATCGGCATGGCCGACCACAACGAAGACGATCTGAATCAATTCTCACGCCGCAACCTGCCGGATCTGCTCCGCGCCGCCGTGCAGGGCACCAATCAAGCCTACCTCGAGGCCGCCCGGCCGACAGCCGACTTGGTGCTACCGCAACTGAGCGAATACACAATGGGTCAATTGTTACAGATGCTGATGCTTGCCACCGTTGTCGAAGGCCGGCTGATGGGTGTGAATCCATACGGTCAGCCTGGCGTCGAAGCGTATAAGAAGAACATGCGGAAGATTCTGGTGACAGCGGGTAACCAGCCGGCGTGATGGGGCTGCGAATGGACTTCACGGCACACGAGCGCCTCCCTAACCATCATACTCTTGCACCTTTCCAAGTATCCAGCAATCGATTCGCATCGTCGCGACCCAGGATGCTTCGTCGTGCCAAATCCCAAACCAAATTGATGCCAAGAATCTCCAACGTGTTTGGAGGGTCGTCACATTCAGCTTCGTGAGGCACCCAGAGTTCATAACGCAAGTGATCATAATTGGATCGATCAGCATCCGACGAGCTTGCAATGCCTGACCATACGTGCGTTGCAACGTTTGCCGCACCGGCACAATAGACAATGCGGGCAAGGGACGTTTGGTCATTAATCCGAAAGACAATTCGCGTTGCACCCGGCAATGGCATAGTGAAGTCGATGGTCACACCAACGTACTGTTGAAGCAACCGCTGAATCTCGATGAGTGTTTCTGATCGGTTCAAGTTGTCGTCCGTTTGTTAAGCCGAGTCACCATGCCTGTTTCTTACCCCTCTACCGCCGCCTTCAGTTTAGCCAGTGCCTGATCCCACTGTTGCACGATGAGTTCGAGCGAGCGGCGAGCTTCATCCAACTGTGCAGGTTCGAACTGCCAGCGACGTTCGCGGCCGACTTTGATGTCACGGACCAGGCCGGCGTCGGCCAATACACGCAGGTGTTTGGTGACCGCCTGGCGGGTGATGTCGGTGCCAGCCGTGAGTTGCGTGATCGACACGGCTCCGCCGGCGCATAGCACGGCGATGAGACGCAGGCGCGTCTCATCGCCTAGCGCGGCGAAGATCGGTGCAAAACTCCGCCGTGCGGCTTTCTTCGTCGGCTCGTTATGGCGTCGAGACATGTTTCTCGATGTTCTTCAACTGAGCATCCCAGCCACCGCTGTTCATGCGGAATGCGTCCGCTCGTCGCGCAAGTGGTACATGGTCGAATCCGGATTCGACGACCGTCAGCAGGGTGCCGCCCTCGACGTCCTTCAGCTCGAAGACGACGAGGGTGGGCGTCTCCTGCGAATAATCGACGCCGCGTTCCACGGCAGCGGGATGCCACCGCCACGTCAGCCGTCGCTCCGGTTCCATGGTTTCGATCAAGATATCGAACACGACGTGCTCGTATCCCGGGTAGGTAATCTGCCCTTGTACACGTTGGCCGGCGACAAAGGTCTTGCCCTTGAACGCCACGCCAAACCAACTGCCGAATTCCTCGGCATTCGATATTGCGCGCCACACCCGTGAGCGCGGCGCCTTCAGCAGAATCTCTCGTTCGATGCGATCCGTTGATGGGGTCATATGCCACCTCCTGGTTGCATTATAACCACTGAGAGAATAAATGCAACCATATTGTTGCGTTAATTATCGTTAGGGCAAACATTGCCTGGTACAGGTGCGGGATCCGAATCTCTCCAGACCTCAACTAAACAGTATGGCCCGGGTTCCGGCTTCGAGACGGAGAACGCGCGAGCCATGTCCATCCCTTCTTGTTCTGTGGTCACGAGGCAGTAACGATTAACGGCAACCTTCTCGGCCATGTCATTGCACGATAGCGGCGAACAGCCCCAACAATAATAACTGTGCGTTAGCTCCACCGCATCGTAGCCAAGGCACGCAAACGTGCAGGGCAGAGGCTCAAGATTATTTTCCGGTACTTCCAGGAATTCCTGCTGTCCGTCGCGGAACAATGCCGGTGCAAGCCGATATGCGTACAAGTCGAATAGTTGTCGCAAATCGGGTGCGACCGCCAGCCAAGCTGAGGCGAGCGTGTCGTAACCGCCGTATTCGTTGAATGGTACTTCGGACATGAGAGTATTCGGCGTGCCAGCAATGCAAGTGCTGACGCTGCAAATCTCTTCGACGGGCACCGGAGCGGGAAACTCAGCATTCGGGTATTCCGGATATGGCGACACCCATTTCGACCGCGTCACACGGCGCTTGGGGAAATAGCCGACAAGTGTTGAATTCATTGTGAAACTCGTCGATCTCAGAGTTTTAGCGCTTCTCCTTATCCGCCCACACTCTCACGCCGAAGCCTTCCAGGTCCACGTCTTCGCCCTTCTCGGCTTCGCCGGGGCCGCCGCGTTCGAGGCTGACTCGCAGGATGCCCCAGAGACAGAACTCTTCGCCGTTGTGGTCGTAGCCGTCGGCGTTGGTGTCGCCGTCCATGAGCCAGCGCCACGTCCGGCGATCGGTGCCCATCTCGGCTTCTTCCTGCCAACCCTTCAGCACGCGTTGCACAGCCAGAAGAGCGGCCTTCACGGTTTTTGGTTCGATGATGTGAGCTGCGAATTCCTCGCCGGATTGTTCCTTGCGCACGCCCGGCAGTGCGGCAACCGCCTCGAATAACTTGTGTTCCAGCAGCGTGGCCCGCCAGGGGTTCCACAAATAAAACGTGATGCTCGGCGTCTCGAACGCCAGGCCGTAGAACTCGACGCGCATGGGCACCCTCCCGGGGTTCATCCTTCAATGTAATCGTTGGGCGACAGCACTCAATGGCGGTCAGTTATTGTACGAGGAAAACCGATCGTACGGGGTCGGTCGCGCGGGTGAAACCGGTTGGTAAGTTCCGGCCGCGACTCGACTTGCGTTCATGCCTGAGCCTTCATGCTATCGCCGAAGCTGCGCCATAGAATGAACGATTGCTCGACAACCGCCCCGGCCCGGAAGGAAGCGGTCCGCGAAGGAGAGTCTAGCGATGACAATGGAACCGCCCAAATCAAGTCTGAATGGTCACGCGACGTTGCTGTCGGACCCGGATATGGTCGAGACCCAGGAGTGGCTCGACTCGTTTGCCGCCGTGGCGGAAACGGCTGGTCCGGATCGTGCCCGCTACCTGATCGCGCAGTTGCAGATCGCCGCACAACGGCATGGTACGGCCGACTCATCGGGCTTCACCACGCCGTATGTGAATACCATTCCCGTTGAAGAGCAGCCGCCGTACCCAGGCGACCGTGAACTCGAACGCAAGATCAAGAG
>JANNLP010000735.1:0-3002 GCA_031396905.1 Gemmataceae bacterium | reverse complement strand
TACCGCCGGCGTCAATCTTCCGCCGGAGGGATCGGGTGCGTGGAAGGTACTGAGTTCATTCGGCGACGGCACGCCCGGCAGCGCCACCGTCTGTCCAGGCAACAATTTTGTGCTGCCAAACGGAGCTGTCCTGTCCCAGCCCCTACAGCCGCAGGGCATCTCGTTCCTGGGCGGCTCGGCGGGCGCGGAAGTGATACGAGCGGGTGGCTTCAAGGGCTGGAACGGTCTGACGCCGGAATTGGCGACCAACTATGGCATCGGTTTCGACTACACACCGTCAGGCTTCCTCACCGGTCTGAACCTTCAAGCCACATATTACGTCATCAAGATCAACAACCTTCTGACCGGCTTCGGCAACCCGAGCGACAACTCCTTCAATCGCGCGGACCTCGGCGACTTCGCGTTCCTCGTACCGACCGATTGGCTTGGCACGAGTCTTGAGGGCGCTGCCGCTTGCACCAGCAACCTCTTGCCGACCACCTGCGCGCCGTTTCAATCCGCGGTCGCCGGACTGCTGGCGCACCCCAGAGCCGCGCTGGATCCGCAAGCTCAGACCCTGATCATGTGGATCAACGACGGCGGCACGTTCAACAAGGGCTGGCTCAAGCTCGACGGCATCGACTTCCAGGGCAGCTATGATTGGGATTGGGGCGATGTCGGTGCGTTCAATATCGGTCTCAACGGCACCTACTATATCGGCAACAGAACCCAGCCCCTGCCGGGCGCCGCGATCGAAGACGTCTATAATGCAAACCTCAACCAAGGCGGCGTGAACGCGGTCAGCGGGGTTCCGAACCTGCCGAGAATGCGTTACCGGGCTCGTCTGGGCTGGGCGAACGGTCCATGGTCGATCACCGGATTCATGGATTTCTCGGGGCACTACTTCCACACGCAGGCGGCGCCACCCAACGTCAACGGCAGTTTCTGCGCCTCGAACGGAGGGCTTGATTCCCTGGGCTTTGGCGGCACCTATGCCTGCGCCATCCAGGACTACACGAACATCATCCCGTCCTACTACACGTTCGACCTGTCCATCGGCTACAACACGATGGACAACCCGTCGAACGAGTATTTGCGCAACATAGGCGTTCAGTTGGTCGTTCAGAACGTGTTGGACAAGCACGCCGCCTACGGTTACCGCATTGCCACCGGCGGCGGAAATCCGTGTACGTGCGATCTCCTGAACAGCAATCTCGGCCGGCAGATTTCGATCATTGTGACCAAGGCTTGGTAAGGCTTAGTAAAGGGGGACAGAGGAGGCCGCGCTCGGGAAACCAGCGCGGCCTCTTTTTTCACTCCCGGTCGAACTAGATTTTGCCGAGCGTGATCGCGAAATCCGCGACCGCCTTCCCCCGTTCTGAACGGGGAGTGCATTCCATGAAATCCAGCCAAGAGAGGCCCGCGCGCGCAGCCTCGGCGCGCAAATACGATTCGCTGTGACGAAATCGGTTCGCCTCGGTCAGCTCCCAGCCCTCACCGTCTTTGGCTTCGCAGGTGAAAAGAAAGAGTCCTCCGCGCTTCAGCCCCCGCGCGACACCCGCAAAGGTCGGCGCGAGATCGCCGAGATAGACCAGGGCATCCGCGCTGACGATCAAGTCGTAGGACACGTCCGATTCCGCGAGAACCCTTTCAAAGTCCGCGACAACGAGCTGGTCATAGACTTGGCGTCGTCTCGCTTCTTCGACCATGCCCGGCGAGAGGTCGACGCCGTCCAACCGGCCGCATATCGCCATGTCCTTGAAGCATTGTCCGGCCAGACCGGTGCCGCAGCCGAGATCCAGAATGGACTGTCGGGGGACAAGTCGTCCGAGGACGCGTAGCGCAAGCGTGCGCAAGTGTTGCTGTGCGCGATAGTCGAGCTCGTGAAGCACCATCTGATCGTAGCGCGACGCGACCGACTCGAAGGCTTCGCGCACCGCAGAGTCGGCTATCCGATCGACCTTTCGCAGCGCAAGAAGCGCGTAGAAGCGATTTTGCTGCGCGGCCAGGAAACCAGGGTCTAAGGCAATCGCGCGGTCATAGGCGACGGCGGCTTCCTCGAGCCGCCGCAAAGCCACAAGAGCGTTTCCCTTGTTGTTCCAGCCAACGGGGCTGTCCGGATCCAGCGAGAGCAACGGGTCGAACTCGGCCAATGCTTCGTTCGGGCGTTTGATCTCAAGCAGCAGTGTCGCGTGGTTGAGTATCGCCTCTTTGAATTGCGGGTTCAGGACGAGCGCCTTCTCCAGGCAGTCGAGCGCCGCCGCGTTTTGGCCGAGCCGCATCAAAGCGACGCCACGAAGGTGCAGGCCTTCGACGAAGTCGGGCGCGAGCTCCAGCGCCTGGCCGAAAAAATACTGCACGGCCTCAAGATGCATCCAGCTTGTGGTGCAGAATGTTTTCGACCGCAGGGCGTCCTACGGCTACCGGATCGCCAGTGGTGGCGGCAATCCGTGCACCTGCGATATCAACAGCAGCATCCAAGGACGCACGATCTCGCTCATCGTCACCATGAAGTGGTAACAACCTCCGAGAATTCGACAACGCGAAAAGGGCTGCGATCCGAAATGGATCGCAGCCCTTTTTCATGTCCGCCTTGTCGGCCGTCGCTCGACTTGTCCTCCGTAGCCTTGGCGAAGGAGGAAGAGCGACGGCCGATTCCTGGCTAGAACGTCTTCTGCAATCTCAGCGAGATCACGCGGCCAAAGAGGCTCTTGATGATATCGCAGGCGCATGGGTTACCGCCGCCGGTGGCGATCCGGTACTCGTAGGGCGAGTGCTTGTCCATGATGTTCTGGACCACGAGCTGGACGCTGACGTTCTTCAAATAGTCGTTGGCCGGCCGGTCGGCGGTGCTGTAGCCGAGCGACAGGTCGAACGTATAGTAGGACGGCTGGATGTTGGTGTAGTCGGTGATCCAGCAGGGATTCGTGTAGTTCGGTTGCCCGCCGACCGTGCCGCCCGGCGTGATGCATGCGAGATTGACATTCGGCGGAGCGGCCTGGGTGTGGAAGAAGTGGGACTCG
>JANNLP010000721.1:0-1841 GCA_031396905.1 Gemmataceae bacterium | reverse complement strand
GAAAGCTTCCATCCCGACTGCATCATTGTCGATTTTTCGATCGGCCGGGTTGAAGCACTCCAAATTTGCCAGAACCTCCGCAAGAACGTCGATTTCACCGAGACGATTCTGATCGCCCTGCTGCCCGACGACGGCAGCCCGCTCAGCTTCGACCGCTCGGCAATCAACGAGACGTTCAAAAAGCCGTTCGATGCCAAACTGCTTGCCGAGCGCCTTCGGACGCTCATCGGCAGCCGCAAAGAACTGGTTTAAGCCTGACTGCTCAACCGCCGGGAGCAAACTTGCTCCCGGTTTTGATCGCCGACCAATCAACTAATCCGCCGCGAGACCCCGCGGCGGTTTTTTGTTTCTTGGGGGACGGCTTCCAGCCTGCCATGAAACTGCTAACTGCCCGCCACCACGCTTTGACCTGACAATTCGCTCAGCGGCCTACCCGTCGCTTCGGCATACAGCACATCCGGGCAAAAATCGACATCGTTTGGCCACACCAATGTGCCCGCTTCGGCGTCCACACGGACTTGACGGAAGAAATTAACCGTTTCCAGGGCCTTGAAAACGCCGCCGCGACCCTTGATCCGGCGTTGAAAATCAAGCTTGGCCACGGTTCCATCCGTAAACTTGAGCTCCAACTCAAAGTCCTTCACGTGTCGAACTTCCTTCACTCGCGGCAGCATGATTAACTCCTAGTCCAATGGATCTATTCTATTCGGTTGCTGGTCGCTGTTCAAAAGCCGCCAGTTTCGAGCAATTGCGGCTGACGCCCAGCCGCCCACTCCAATACCATTCCGAGCGCCCGTCGCGGCAACCGACCTTTCAGAACGGTTAGTGGCTCAATGCCGACTTCCACCTCTTCACCAGCGTACAGCGCATGGAAATCCGGCGGATTGTGGTCGTCGTAATACATCCGAATCGAGATTCCGAAAAAACGACTAACTTCAGGCATGCGATAGTCCTGGAAATACAGGTACCGAACTCCCTTGCCCCATAAGCATAGCCAATTCGCCACAACCCCCGCCCAACAAAGGGGTTGTATATTGCGGCTCCGTTTGTCAGATTAGAGTTGCTGTGTTTTGTTGGTGGCATTCTTTGCGGGGTGTTTCCGTGCCTACTCCTCTCCCTCTCGCCCTCCATGTTCGGCGCGGGTCTCACGACCCCGCCCGTCGAGGCTTCACCCTCGTGGAGCTCCTCGTCGTCATCGCCATCATTGGCGTGCTCGTGGCGCTGCTGTTGCCGGCGGTGCAGTCCGCCCGTGAAGCGGCGCGGCGCATGAGCTGCTCCAACAACCTCAAGCAGCTCAGCCTTGCCCTGCACAACTACGAAGACACCCACAAAACCTTGCCCCCCTCGGGCATCGACTCGAATCAAATGTCGTGGGTCGTGCTGCTGCTCCCCTACTTCGAGCAGAAGAATCTTTACGACCAGTTCAATTTCAACCGTGGCGCTTGGAATGCACTCAATCGGATCACCATTGTCCAAGGCGTGCGGCTCAAACCGATCGTCTGTCCTAGTTTGACGACCAAGGCCGATAGCTACTCCGTCTTTGTTACCACGCCCGACGAATCCAGCGTCTCCGCGCTCCACTACTACGCTGTGCTCGGTCCGGTTGGCCCCGCCGGCTCCGATCCGACTCAGCCCTATCTGGTTCAAGGTGTCGGCGACCAAGGCTTCGGTTTCTGCGCGAGCCAAGGCGCTTTCGGTCAGGGCGTGCTAAACGGCACCAACGTCATCCCCACGAACAACCCCCTCCGCACCTTCACCGACGGCACTTCCAACACCATCCTCCTCGGCGAAATGGCGTGGCCCAAATACCTATACTGGCGTCCGTGGACCCGCGGCTTCTA
>JANNLP010000642.1:0-7545 GCA_031396905.1 Gemmataceae bacterium | reverse complement strand
ATGAGTAGTCGCCGGCAGCTCTCATAGATCGAATCGATGTGACGAAGAACGCGGTCAAAACGACCCGCCCGACCTTGCTGAAGTTATCGAAGTTGCATTTTTTTTGGAAAAAACAACGATTATGGGCTAGACTGTGCAATTCTCACTTTGCTACCATGTCTATATCGCTGTTTGACTATACAAGATGCCCACCTGAGGAGCCGCTGCCATGTTTCGTCGGACCCGTGCGCTTTTTTCTCGCCCTTCCAGCCGAATTGCCAGTAACAACCGAGTTAATCGCACCAAGCGGCTCTATCTGCAGGGATTGGAAGAGCGTACGGTGCCGACGGTTTATACTCCCGTGAATCTCGGCGACGCAGGAGCTGGTTCACTGCGGCAGGCCATCATCGACGCCAACGCCGATGCCGGTGCTGGGCCGCATACCGTTGATGCGTCCGCGCTAATTGGGACCGTGGCTTGGACCACTGGTCAAGTCGCAATCACCTCGGTTGAGCAAATCATCATTACTGGGTCGGGCTCTGCAAGTCTGATCGTAAACGATACTGCAGCGGCGAGTGCGACCAATCGGTTTCTCAGTTTGGCGGCCGGTACGGACGTTACCGTCAACTCACTGAAGTTTGCCGGTGCCAAGGTCACTGGTTCGGGCCCGTTTGCCACGGTGGGTGCCGCGAATCTGACGATCAATGCCTGCGAGATCTCGGGAAACAGCGCCAGCAGCCATTCTGGTGCCGTGTATCTCAGCGCCACGAGCGGTACTCTGACGATTAGCGACTCGCAACTCATCAATAATACGGCCGGGACCAACAGCGGCCTGATCCGAGTGCAAAGCTCCGGGCCGTCCATCAACATTGCGCGCAGCACGCTGTCCGGCAACAAGGCGGCAGGCGTCGGCGGCATCATCTATTTCAACTTTGCCGGCACCCTGAATATCGAAGACAGCACGATTTCTGGCAATTCCACCAGCGGCAGCGGCACCATTAATCTGTGGAACGCCTCCGCCACCATCAAGAACTCGACGTTTTTTGGAAATACCGCCACGCAAGGCGGAGCGGTTCGGCTTTCCAGCACCGGCGCAGCCCTGACACTCGACAACTGCACAATTTCGGGCAACACAGCCTCCGGCGGAACGGGCGGCGCCATTTACCGTTCATCTTCCGCGGCGATTCCAACTATCAATAGCTCGATTATCGCGGGAAATACCGGCACGACGACTCCGGACATTCACTCCGGGGCGGCGGCACTCCTGGCGGGCACCGACAACATCATCGGCGTATCCGACAAGGGCAATTTCACATTCGATCCGCTGAATCAACTCGGCACGTCGGCGACTCCGCTCATTCCATCATTTGCTCCATTAGGCTTTTACGGCGGGCCGACGCAGACACTGCCGAATGCGTCTGGCAGTGTTGCCATCAACAAGGGTGCCAACAGCCTGGCGCTCGCCAACGACCAACGCGGTGCCCCCTATCTGCGCATCGTCGGTGCCTCAGCCGACGTCGGAGCCTATGAGGGCGTCGCCATCATCCCGATCGCCACTCTGACGCCTATCGCCAAGATTACTGTTGGCGGCGCAACGCCAAACACGATCACTGTGACCTACACCGACGACGTTGGTATCGACTACACCACGATTGACGCGGCGGACATCACGATCACCGGCCCCGGCGGCCCAGTCGTCGTAACGAGCGGTGTGTCGGATTTGGCGTCCAACGGCTCGCCGCGCATCGGCACCTACACATTCACGGTGCCGGGCGGCAGTTGGGATGCGGGCGATAACGGTAACTACACGATCGGCCTTGTCGGCGGGCAGATTGCCGACATCGACGGCATGGTCCATACCAACTTTGCCAACGCCAACTTCGGTACGTTTTCGGTGGCCATCGCCAAGAATCTGGTGGTCACCAACAACGCGGACTCGGGAGCCGGCTCGTTCCGCCAGGCCATTACCGATGCGAATACGGTGACCGGCACGCTCGATACGATTACCTTCGATGCGTCGTTTGTCCCCGGCACGACAATCACTTTCCTGACCGCGCCGCCGACCTTTACAGACTCGCTGATTATCAACGGGCCGGGTGTCGCCAACTTGAAGCTTCTGGGCAATGCCAAGAACGGCTTCATTTTGAATACGACTCTATCGCTGACCATCACGGATATGGAAATCAGCGGCTTCAGCCGCGGTGCGGCTGGCGGTGCCCTGCAAACGGCGTTAACGACGACCACGACGATCAACAACGTGGTATTCAGCGGCAACACATCGTCGTCCACGGGGGGCGGTGCCATTGCGCCTAACGGGGCCAATGCCAAGGTGATCATCACCAACAGTACGTTCACCGGTAACAAGACAATTACATCAACGACATCAGACGGCGGCGCCATCCGCGCCACCACGAACTCGTTCATTGAGATCACCAACAGTACGTTCAGCGGCAATTCAGCGATTGACGATGGCGGCGCTATCTACAGCACCGGCGGCAATGTCTCGATTCTCGGCAGCACCTTCAGCGCCAACTCGACCGCGAAGGCCGCCGGCAATGACGGCGGTGCGATTACCTACACCGGCACCATCCCGGTAACCGTGGGCGGCGGATTCACCATTCGCAATAGCACCTTCTCGGGCAACTCCGCCAGTTCCGGCGGGGCGATGTTGTTCACCAGTACCACCGTCGGTACCGCGACCATCACCAACACGACCTTCACGCTCAACAGCTTTACATCGGCCACGGGCAACGGCGGCGCCATCAATCGACAGGGCGGCACTCTGGTGTTTGAGAGCGTCATCATGTCGGGCAATCTTTCCGCGGCACCGCCGGCCAACGGACCTGACTTGTTCTCCGCGGCCCCGGTCTCGATGAGCTTCAGCGCGGTGGGCACATCGACCGGCTTCACCGTGGGCAGCGGTTCCGGCAACTACATTGGCACTGCAGTTTCACTCGGCGCTCTGGCGAACAACGGTGGCTCGACACTGACCCACAAGCCGGCATCCGGCAGCTTTGTATTTAACAACGGCAGTAACCCCGCCGCACTTTCCACCGATCAATCGGGCGTGAATCGAACCCTGCAGCTGTTCACCGACATGGGTGCCTTGGAGTCAATCGATGTCGCTCCGGTTTTCCACATGACGCCGATCAGTCCTGTTCTCGCTCCCGCTGCCACGCCCGACCAGATCGTCATCACCTATTCCGACGACAATGCCATCGATTGGACGTCGATTGACATTGCTGACATCGAAATTGTCGCGCCCAACCTCTCGAAGCTGGTCATCTCCGGCGCGACAGTCGATGTGAATGCCGATGGACCAAATCGTATCGCCACCTACACGTTCACAGTGCCCGGCGGCGGCTGGGATGGTGCGGACAACGGCATTTACACAGTGAACATACTCGGCACTCAAGTCGCAGACAAAGATGGAACAGTTCAATACGTGACCGCAAACAAGGCGGGCACATTTGTCGTGGGCGTTCCAGCCAGCTACGTCGTGGACAACACGGGAGATGTGAACGATGGCGACTACACGGCGGGCAACTTCACGCTCCGCGAAGCGGTGGCCCTCGCCAATTTGCTGCCCGCCAGTCCGGATACGATTACGTTCGGTGGTGCGGCCTTTGCCGGCGCGACAACGATTACGTTGACCGCCGAACTGCCGGTGAACGGCAATACAACGATTACCGGCACCGGCACGAGCACGCTGACAGTTTCAGGCAACAACTTGTTCCGCATTTTCAATCTCACGGATGCAAGCCAAGTTGCCACGTTTAATCTCAACACCATTCGCCTCGCCGGCGGCAAGTCCGGTGCAGGCGGCGGTGGTGCGATCCGCAACGAGACGGGCGAAACGTTGAATATCACCGGATGCGTCTTCGACGGCAATAATGCCTCTGTAGGCAATGGCGGCGCCATTACGGCACCAGCCGGCGGAGCGATCACGATTGCTTCCAGCACGTTCTCGAACAACACGACGACGGCGGGACCGGGCGGCGCGTTCGACGGCAACGCCGGCGGCGGATCGCTGACGATCACCGGCAGCACGTTCTCCGGCAACAAGGCCGCCGGCAACCGCGGCGGCGCCATCAGCGCCGCCTCGTTCATCACCAATATCAGCCGCTCGACTTTCAGCGGTAACAGCGCCGCCAACGGTGGGGCGATCAGCCTTTACTCTGCCGTTGCGACGACCATCGACAATAGCACGATCTCCAGTAACACGGCCACGACCAGCGGCGGCGGCATTCAGATGCAGTCCGGCGGCGTCATCACTCTGACAGTTCGCAATTCCACGATCACTGCGAACACGGCCACCACCAGTGGTGGCGGCATTGCCCGGACATCCGGTACCGTGACCATCAACCTTTACAGCACGATTGTCTACGGCAACCTAAACGCGACTTCGCCCGACCTGTTCTCGGCCCTTACGGTCAATGCCGACTTCAGCAACATCGGTGATCCGACGGGCGTAACGACGTTCGTGCCGGACGCCGCAACCACCGCGCTGCTGACTCTAAATCCTCTGCTTGGCCCATTGCAAAACAACGGCGGGCCGACGCAGACGCATGCGTTGTTGCCGGGAACTCCGGTGTTGAACATGGGTGACAACGCCATTGGCATGTACACCACCGACCAGCGCGGAGCGGGCTTCCCGCGTGTCCTGGCCGGCACGCCGGACGTCGGCGCTTTTGAAGGTGTCGATGCATCGCCGGCCGGCACGTGGACGCCAATCGGACCGATTACCACTCCCGGCGCAACGCCCAACACCATCGATGTCAGTTGGGCCGACGATGTCGCCATCAACTGGACGTCGCTTGGCACCGACGACATTTCCATCAAGGCACCGGACGGCACCTTCCTGACGATCACCGGTGCGGTGCCGAGTCAAATGTCGAACGGTACGCCGATCAGTGTGACGTACACGTTCGCTGTCCCGGGTGGGGCATGGGGAAGCACGTTTGATTCCGGCAATTACACCGTCAGCAGCGTTGCCGGCAAGGTCGCCGACAGCGGCGGTTCCACCAACAAAGCCGTAACGTTTGGAACGTTCCTCGTGGATCTGCCGGCCAACATCGTAGTGGATGAAGCCTCGGATCTCGACGATGGGGATTTCACCGTCGGCAAACGCAGCTTCCGCGAGGCAGTGGCTCGCGCCAATTCCACGACATCGGTCGACACGATTACATTCAGTGCGGCCGTATTCAATGTCGCGAAGACGATCGCTCAGGCGTCGGCAATTACCATTAGTCAACCTGTCGACATCGTGGGGCCGGCAGCGGCATTGACCTTCGACGCGACCGCAACTGCGGGCGCAAGACTGTTGACAATCGACGTTCCCTTGGCCATCAATAGCAGCATCTTGTTGAGTAACTTGACGCTCAAAGGTGGCTCCAGTGCCACGGGATCGATCATCCTCAACGTCGATGAAAATCTGACCCTGACAGGCGTTACGATCACGGGCGGAACATCCTCGGCCGCAATTTACCTACAGAACATTGAAGCGAATCTGACCATCAACAAGTCCACGTTGTCGAACAACAGTTCGACATCCGGCGGAGGGGCAATCCGTGTACAGCCTTCGGGTGCCTTGACGACCGTGACCATCACGGACAGCACGCTGTCGGGAAACACCAGCAGCGGTGCCGGCGGCGCGATTTACTTCAACTTCGGTGGCACGTTCACGGTCACGGGTACGACGTTTTCCGGAAACAAAGGCACCAGCGGCGGCGGCGCGGTCGGCCTGTGGAACGCATTGGCCACGTTCACCAATAGCACGTTCTTCGGGAATGTCGGCACCAGCGGCGGTGCCATCAGTTTGCAGTCCACGGGCGCGTCGGCCACACTCAACAACTCCACCGTGGCCGGCAACTCGGCGACGACCAGTGGCGGCGGCTTGGCGAAAACTTCCACGGGTGCCGGCGAGTTCACTCTGGATAGCACCATTGTCGCCAAGAACGGCGGCAATGCCACTTCGCCGGATATCTTTTACGCCAACGCCGGAAACGTCAACGGCGATTACAATTTGATCGGCATTTCGGACCTGACCGGGGCCGGTGTAGTGACGTATGCCGGTGCCAACAACATCATGGGCACGGGCGCTTTACCGGTCGACCCGCTGCTCGCCGCCCTTGCCAACAATGGCGGCCCGACACTGACGATGTTGCCGGCGTTCGGCAGCCAAGCCATTAAGGCCGGCTCCAATACGTTGGCACTCACCACGGATCAGCGCGGTGCCGGCTTCCCGCGCGAAGTGACCGCCGGCATGCCGAACATCGGTGCCATCGAAGGCTTCCAGAGCGCTCCGAGCGCCAAGATGACGGCCATCCCGCCGATTATCGTTGCCGCCCCGACGCCGGATACGGTCGTCATCACCTATAGCGACAATACGGGCATCAACTGGACCACGATCGATATCGGCGACATTGAGATTCTGAATCCGTCCATGGTGCCATTGGCCATTTCCAGCGTGTCGGTGGATATCATGTCCAACGGCACCCCACGCGTGGCCACATACACGTTTGCCGTTCCCGGCGGCGGCTGGGATTTCGCGGACAACGGCACGTATACGGTCAATATGCTGTCAACGCAGGTCGCGGACACTGATGGCACAGTCAATTTCGTACCGGCAGGCAAACTGGGAGCGTTCAGCGTAGCGTTTGCCGGCAACTACATCGTCGATGAAGCCACCGATGTCAACGACGGCAAGTTCGGTGCAGGCGAGTTGAGCTTCCGTGAAGCGATCATCCTGGCCAACCTCGATCCCGTATCCGCCGATTCCATCAGCTTCAGTCCCACGGTGTTCAACACGGCCAAGTCGATTGCCGTTGGCTCGGTGATGACGATTGCCGGGGCGGTTTCTATTACGGGACCGACCGCGGTACTGACGCTCGACGCTTCCGCCACCGCAGGGATCCGGCACTTCACCATCGACGTGCCCTCAACGACACTGACACCGATCAGCATGAGCAACCTGACGCTGGTCGGCGGTACGGCGTTGGATGGCGGTTCGGCCCTCCGCAACTTCGACGAGGCCTTGACTATCACCGACATGGTTTTCCAGGGCAATAGCGGTGATGCCGCCGTCGTCGTCGATCAAACCATGGCTTCACTCAGCGTGACCCGTTGCAGCTTTATCAGCAACACCGGTGCCGGCGGCGACGTCGGGGGCGGCGGGGCGGCCATCTTCATTGAGGGCGCCAACGGCAATCAGGACAACGTGGTCACGATCGTTGATAGCACGTTCTCGGGCAATGCTCCGACCAGCGGTCCCGGCGGCGCGGTGTACTTTTACTGGGGCGGCAAGGCCACCATCAGTGGCTCGACGTTTAACAATAACATCTCCCTCTCCAACGGTGGTGCGATTGCCCTGTACAATGCCAGCCTGACGCTTGTGAACAGCACGCTTACCGGGAATTCGGCCGCGACTTACGGCGGTGCCGTCAGCTTGATTTACGCGAATGCCTCGTTTACCGCCAATAACTCCACGATCGCGAGCAACAGCGCCGCCACCAATGGCGGCGGTATCGGCCGCAATGCAACCACATCGGGCGGCATCACGCTCGA
>JANNLP010000610.1:0-3291 GCA_031396905.1 Gemmataceae bacterium | reverse complement strand
TCAGTTGAAGTTAGTATCAAACCGCCTCCCCTTCCCAACCTTTGTAACATCTGAGAAAGTAACCTTGACAGGCGGGCCCGGCTACGGCATGGTCCGACCCCGACTCGGGGGACTGTATCGCGCGACTGCAAATAGACTGGGCTTGGCCGTGACGGCCGCCCGGAGGATGACGCCATGACAGCGTTTGGCAAGATTTTGACTTTTCTCAACCTGGTCTTTGCGCTGTTGACCGCGGGCCTCATCGGCATGGTCTACCTGACGCGCACCAACTGGTATCAGGCTTACAACCAGGTGCAGAGCGCATCCCGCGCCGCCGACGCCAGTTACAAGCAGTTACTTCAGGCGGAGATGGATCAGGTCCGCGCCAAGGAACAACAGGTCAAAAAGGCCGAGGGTGAACGGGACGAGACGAAGAAGCAATTGGACGCGGCTAAGGCCGATTTGGAACAGACCAAGGCTCAGCTCGCGGCCACGCAGCGCGGCACTGATAAAGAGTCGGAACTGGTGACCAAGATGACGGCGGAAATCGAACGCCGGCGCAATGAGGTGAAGCAGCTCAACGACACGCTGATGGCCCGCGAAACGCGCGTCCGCGATCTCGAACAGCAACTGACGACGGTTCGCGATGAATCCGTCAGCTACAAACTCAAATACGACTCGCTCAAGGAACGCAACGATAACCTGATGACGCTGTATGAAGGTGCCAGTCGAGAAGTCGCCGCCTACAAGGCACGCGGTTTGGCAGTGCCAAGCGAAATCACAAAACGACCGCCAGTCGATCAAGTCCGCGGCACGATCAAGGCGATTGATGGCGGGCTGGCCACGATCAGCGTCGGCAGCGATTCGGGTGTCAACAAGGACAACATCCTTTACATCTATCGCACCTCGCCGAAGGCGGAATACCTGGGCGAATTGACGATTCTATCTGTCACGCCCTTTGAGGCGGTCGGGCGGATCAAGACGACTTCGCGTCAGGCTGCCGTGAAACCCGGCGACGAGGTGGCCAGCCAGATTACGATGAAGAAGTGACCTTGGCTCGCCAATACGAAATAGTGCAGGAGGACGAATCATGGCCCGTAAGAGTGTCCGAACCGACGTTGTCGTCGTCAAGCCGCCCAGTGACGCCTACACGGGTCTTTTGGCGCTGTCGCTGATTGCCATGATCGCAAGTTGCGTGGTTCTTTACTTGGACTACGCCCAATACGGCAACACCAAAGCGCCAGCGCCAGTCGTGCCGGCCGTTAGCAAACCGACGACGGTTGGAGCGCTGAAAGCGCCGAACATGTTGGCAGCGATTGCAAGCGAACCGCTACCGGTTCCCGCATTGCCTTTGCCATCCGCCATCGTGCCAGTGAATGTTGAGATCCCGGCAACGGGACCGGAATTGACGCCGCCGGAATGACTCCTTCTCCCCTGAAGTGAGGGAAGAAGACTATGTTCGCCGCATTGCTCGCGCTATTGATTTGCGCGCAAGATCCGATGATCGCCGATCAAACTTCCGTTGACCGTGGCCAGACCCGAGTGGGGCCGCCGTTGACGCAGACATTTCGGCTCACGAATCACGGACAACAACCGCTCATCATCACCGGCGTCAACTCGACGTGCGGTTGCCTTGCACCGAAACTCGATCGCACGTCGCTTGCTCCCAACGACAGCGCAACGCTGACAGTCGAAATCAACACGTTGAGCCAGCCTGCCGGGCCGGTGGCGTGGACCACCCGCGTCGGCTGGCGGACGGACTCCGATTCCGGCGAGTTACCGTTGACAGTGAAAGCTAACTTGATCGCCGAAATCCGTGTCGAACCGGCAGCGGTGGCGTTCCAAGTGCGGCGCACGCGATCCGTGGATTTGACGATTACCGACTCGCGGGCCAAACCGTTTCGCATATTAGCCACCGGTTCGACACTGCCTCAAGTAACGACCGAATTGCTGCCAACCAGTGACAAGTCCATTCAGCGCATTCGCCTCACAGCCAGCGCCGAGGGGCCGCCCGGCGTTCAGTCGGCCGTGGCGTGGTTTACGACCGATGACCCGTTGTATCCGCAGATTCGTGTGCCGGTGACCCTGACTGTGCCAGTCAAGACGCGAGTGTCGGCATCGCCTTCCGTTCTGTTTCTCGAAGGATCGTCGGGCCGAGTCTTGTTGCGCGATGGCGAGGGTCAATCGGTGCACGTCGAGCGCATTGACATCGAAGGACCATTGACGGCGACAGCGAAGGGTGGTGTTGTGACCGTTACTTCCGACAAGACAAAACTGGTCAACAGCCCGACCAGCGGCAAGCTGATTGTGCATTTGTCGAAGCCCGTTGTTGAGTCAATATCCATCGTTGTTGATATCCGCTGACCACCACGCATTCTCACTGCCGATAAGCAATTTCCCGTTGTCGAGACCAATTCACATCGCAAGCGGTTGAATCGTCGTCGTCATCCGTTGGCATCCGAATTGCAATTGCCTATTGATAACGTCGGAGGCAATGGCTTGCCGCAGATCTTTCATCCCAGCTTCAATACCGTTTCGAAGGTGAGCATCTTCGGCGCGGTGTTCATGATTGCCGGCGCGGGTGCGGCCATCGCGGCGTTTGTGCGCTCGGGTTACGTCACCAATGCCGGCATCATCCGTGATCAGCCGGTACCGTTCAGTCACCAACAACATGTCAGCGCACTCGGCATTGATTGCCGGTATTGCCACACGTCGGTGGAAACGTCGGCGTATGCCGGGATGCCGGCCACCAAGACGTGCATGAACTGCCATGAGCAAATCTGGGTCGGGACGGAACTGCTTGCACCAGTGCGTGAGAGTTTCCAAAGCGGCAAACCCATTGAATGGAACCGCGTGCACAAACTGGCCGACCATGTGTACTTCGACCACAGCGTCCACGTCGCCAAGGGAGTCGGCTGCACGACTTGCCACGGGCAAATCGACCAGATGCAACTCGTCCGCCAACACGGCTCGCTACTCATGGAGTGGTGCCTGGATTGCCATCGCGCGCCGGAGAAGAACGTCCGCCCGCGCGATCGCGTTTTCGACTTCGAGTGGAACCCGACGGCTGCGGATCAGAAGTCCATCGGCGAACGACTGAAGACGGAGTACGACCTGAAAAGCATGATTCATTGCTCGACATGCCACCGATAGTGGTTCGCCGGCGGTTAGCCGCGACGCGGAGGCTTTGTGTAGCGGAGCGTCGTGGGCAGTAGAAAACAAAGTACTGGAAGCATGATTAGATTGCCGCTTGTGACTGACGATGTTGGAGGTGGCAAGCCTCATTACTGGCGTTCGTTGGACGAGTTGAGC
>JANNLP010000586.1:0-4851 GCA_031396905.1 Gemmataceae bacterium | reverse complement strand
AGGAACAACACGGGCGTGCGATTGCCAGCCGCGCGCAATTCGCTTAGAATCGACCAGCCGTCACGCTCGGGCAGCATCACGTCGAGGATGATCAAGTCAAATTCATCGGCCAACGCCCGCGCCAGCCCGGCCTCGCCGTCGGCACAAACGTCCACGGCAAAGTCGTTCTCGGTCAACCCGCGGCGCAGAAAGGCCGCTGTCTTTCGCTCGTCTTCAATAATCAGAATGCGGCCCGGCATTATTGTTTGGCCTTGCTCGGCGAGGAACCTTGAGGATCTGCCTTGTTAGGGAGTTCATCGTACATCTTTCGCAACTGGCGGTTCTCCGGATCGAGTTTCAGCAACAGTGACAGCGCATCGCGAGCCAATTCGACGTCATTGAGTTGCTGGGCGAGTTGAAGTCTTTCCGTGTGAAGCAACACGAAAAAGCGCTGCTTATGACTGTGCGGCCAATTGTCGGGCAATGGCAGTGCGACGGCGGCCGTGAACTGGTCGCGCGCGGCTTTGCCTTGCTGATTTTGGCGGGCGAGTTGGCCGAGGATCAGCGCGGGAACGGGGTGGTTTGGTGCTTCGGCACGGGCCTCCTGCAACAATTTCAACCCTCGCTCCTGGTCGCCGTTGGCACAACAGAATACTGCCACGAGAACTTTCGGAGGGTGGGTGTATGGCGCGAGACTTTGCGCCTTTTGGCAGTGTGCCAGGCAATCATCATAGAGTTTCTGCTTAGCGCTGATCTCAGCGAGTTTCAAATAGATGTTGGCCACGTCCGGCGAATCGTTGAGCGCTGTGTTACAGATTTCCCTGGCTTTCCCAAGTTCGCCGCGCCGCAGTAATAGATCGGCCAAGTTCAATCGAGCATCCACGCCACCGGGCGCCAATTCCATCGCCCGCCGATACGCCTGCTCGGCCGGCTCGGTTTTTTTTTGTGCAGAAAGGACTTTGCCGAGGCCCAACCACGCCAGTGGATATTCTCCATCCATAGCGATGGCCTGGCGCAATTGCGTTTCGGCCCGGACAGGATCGCCACTGGCCAGCAGCGCCATGCCAAGACCGACCACTGGATACACGGCTTTCGGCCCGGTCTCAATTCGCTTTTCTAGGATCGGGATCGCCTTGGCGGCATTGCCAAGACCTATGAACGCGGTCGCCAGTCCTTCTTGACTCCACGGGTTATCCGGATGGAGTTCCAGCGTCTTGCCATGGCCGACAACTTGGGATTGCAGCTCGTAGCGCTGGTAGTGCTCCATCAGCACCGCGCGTTGATCGGCATGGACGGGCGTCACTTGCAGATACACGTCGGCCATCTCATCGTCGGCATTGGAACCATAAACGACCCGCCGGGGTGGCCGATTGCGATTGCGAACGTTGTCTTCCGAGTTGTCGTAAATGAATGTCGTAAGCAAGCGCGTTCCCCGGGGCACGCGAACAGGCTGCCGATAGCGGTACGAATCGTGCCAGTTCTCATCGAAGTTCTCGATTGAAATCAAAGACGTACGCGAGCCATCGTGCTGCTCGGCGGCGACATACAGCTCGCGGCACAGGGAGTGGGCATGGGGAAAAATCGACTGGATATCGACATCGACGGGAAGAGTGAATTGGTCAGTCACGACGTGTCGCTTGGCGCCGGCTGGAATGTCGATGTTGCAACCGCCAATTCGCAACATGGCGGGATGCAGCTTCGGCGATTCCTTCGCGAAGCGGATGCCGATGCGGAACTTCACGGTTTCTGATTTACCCGAGGGTTGCATGTGAGTGTGCAGAACCAGAATGGTCCTGGGGTGCAGTCGCCAGGCGGCTTCAGGCGTGCCGGTGCTGGCGACCAACCCTGGCGCCCAAATGACGAGTTGGCCATCGGGATCCTGTCCCCAGGCCATGCCGGCATAGCCAGGTTCCGGATCCTCGGCATCACGGCGAACTGACTCATTGGAACTATCGACGCCCAGCCTCGCATGATGCGTGACGCGCGGATTGTCGGGACGCAACTCAATTGATTGAACCCAGCGCGGCGCATTCAACGGAGTCGGCACCACGAAGTTGCGGAACACATCACGATCCTGGCTCGAAAGCGTATACGCGGGACTTTCCAGCACCAGATCGGGCGTGCCGGTTTGCCAGCTGTCAGCGAAAACGGGCGCGGCGGGCATTCTCGACTCGTCACCGATGGGCGTGCCGGCCTCCACCCACTTCGCAAGAGTTTGCAGTTCTTTGTCCGTGAGCCGTCGCTCGCCGACGAAGTTGCCGTGCCCTTCCTTGGGAAGCCAGGGAGGCATCAATCGTTTCTGAGTGACATCGACGATTTGCCGAGCGCGGCGGCGCACATCATCGTATGTCAGTAGGCTGAACGGCGCTGCCTCGCCAGGATGATGGCAGGACGAACACTTTGCAAAAACGATTGGGGCGACATGGCTGGCGAATGTGACGGGGGCGGTGTCATTGACAGGTGGCTTCGTTGATCGATCGCGCAACAGATACCAACCCAGGCCCGCCGCAAATATTGAAATCACTGCGAGAACCATCCATCGCAATGAGCCGGGACGTTTGGACATCGAGAGTAGCTTCATTGAATCCAATTACGACGGTATCAATCTTTAAGGTCGGCAATCAAGCAGCCAATCGCCTTGGTTCGCGGATTGGCGACAGGCTGGCCGTGAAGAGTTGATTCTATCGCATCGGCCAGATCGTGGGTGGTAGCTTCGGCCCGCGGTTTTCCAACTTCCAGATAAAGATCATCCACGCGACCCGCATAGGCAATGGAACGATCCTTCTTGAATACAACCGCTTCCGGCGTGGTCGTAGCGTTGCAGTGTGCGACAAACGTATGTTGCGAATCGCGCAGCGCGGGACATTGGTAGCCATATTCGTGGACGTGACGGCGAATGGCGTCGACTGACTCGAGAGGATCGATATAAATCAGAAAGAACTTCACGCCGAGGGAATTGTACTTATCGTAAAGACGGCAATACTCCGGCGCACAGCGATTGGCGATCGGGCAATCCGTTCGCGTAAAAAGCACGACAGTGATGGCGTCTTGCTGGAGCTTCCAAAGATCAAATGGCTGCCCGTCGAGATCGAGCAATTGAAGTGAACTGACTCGGCTGGGTTCAGGATGGCCGCAGCCGATCAATGTCAGAAGGACGCCAAGGAAGACGAACGGCCGCATACTGTTGACCTTTTCGTCTACCCATCTCTTCAAGGCGCTTCTGAGCTTGTTGCCTCAGTACGTCGGCGTGACACGCGACGATAGAGTCCGTACATGCCGAGCGCGACTGGAGTCAGGATCATGGTTGTCGGCTCGGGAACTACCACGGTGCCGGTTTGGAAGGCAAAGTTCTGCGGGCTGTTGATGAGGTTGTTACCGCCGCCCCAGATTCGGGACATGGTGCCATCGGTCGGCAATGCGGTGTACGGGCCGCTGCCTTGACCGAAGTAATTGATGGATCCGCCGGCGGTGAACAGGAAGCCATTGGGCATGATGAAGTCCGGAGCGGGGCCACCGGCCGCTTGAATGCCCGAAGTACCGATCAAGAACGTGTGATTCGCGCTGTCGCCGGGCAGGTTGGACGGCAGTGTCAGCATGTTGGTGATCGTGTTGCCAATGTTGGAAACGTTGATCGTTTGGCCACCCACGAACTGCTGACTACCGAAGGTCGTCTGCAGTTCAATGAACTGCAAAGTTCCGCTGCTGTTGGAGTAGATCTCCTGAAGGTTCCAGAAGTGGAATATGGCGTTGGCCCGCGGTGTGATCGCCAGGGTCGCGACAAAAATCGCTGCCCAGCACAATAGGCTTCGCACGGCTGTTGTTGCTTTCCCAAAACTCATGGAGATACTCCGTAGCTGGAACGAAGGCTTCCGCGGCGACGCTGCACTCTTCACAATTGGGCCAGCTCAACTTTGATCCTGGGAAATGCAAAGTCGTGGCTATGCTACCGACGGCATGGATCAATGTCAAGAAGATTAGCGAGGAATTTGCAATCGCTGAATTGTTATGGCGCAACCGAAAGGTAGCGCCCGAGCCGCGCTGAACTTTCACGAAGCAAATTCTGCGAACTACCAACGGAGTGTATGATCTCGTTCCGTTTATCCCCAGGCGCAAAACTATGATAGGCCTCGGGCGGGATCGAACCGCCGAATGACGGTTTTGCAAACCGTTGCCTTACCGCTTGGCTACGAGGCCGAATGGGGCGCTTAGGGATATTATCGGTCGTTCCGGCCGGAGTCAATGAGGCGAAATGGGTGCCTTGGGTTCGCGCATGTCGCTGGTGGTGAAAGCTACTTGCGCTTGCGCACTTCGGTGAAGGCGATGGTGTGGAACTTGAAGCCGGGGAGCTTGATGATGGCCTGCTCTTCGCCGGTGGTGACATCCCAGACACGCAGTGTGCCGTCCCAACTGCCGGAAGCGATGAGTGAGCCGTCCGGCAGGAAGGCAACGCTGCGGATGCTCTCGGTGTGACCGTATAGCGCGCGGATTTCCTGACCCGACTCCATGTCCCATAATTTGACGACGGTGTCCCAGCTACCGGTGGCAAGCGTCTTGCCATCGGGATGGACGGCGACGGCGCTGACGGCGAAGCGATGACCCGTGAGTGTGCGTATGCATCGACCAGTGTCGGTGTTCCAGAGCCGGGCGGCACCGCAACCGTGAGAGCAAATCAGATATTCACATTTGGAATTCCATTCGTGCCAATGGGCTCGGTAACTCTCGAGGCCAAAGCGTCGATGAGATGCGGGCTGTAGAGGAAACCATGTCGCGCCGCACTCGCAGTGATCGTGAACGAGGGGCAATCCTTGTTTGGTTTGCCGCATTTGCAATTGTGCTGCTTGGCTCGGGTGCCCTTGTCATCGATATGGGTTC
>JANNLP010000466.1:0-8858 GCA_031396905.1 Gemmataceae bacterium | reverse complement strand
GAGAGCGTAACCGGTTTCGATGCCAGCGACCTGACCCTTTCCAATGCGACGGCATCGAACTTCACTGGTAGCGGCGTTGGCTACACGTTTGACCTGACGCCGTCGGGTCAAGGCGCTGTGACGGTGCAAGTTGCGGCGGGCAAGGCGACCGACGCCGCGACGAATGCCAACACGGCGTCTAACCTCTTGAGCCGGGTGTTTGACTCGGTGTCGCCATCGGCAGCCACCAATCTACCCGATGTCACGAGCGCCGGCGCAACCAGTGTGATGTTTGCCGTGACCTATACGGACACGACAACGGGAGTAAAAGTCTCAACGTTATCAGACGGGGATGTTCGCATACTTGGTCCCGGCGGCTTTGACGTGCCAGCCAAACTAGAAAGCGTGGACCAACCGGGCGACGGCTCGCCTCGCGTTGCGACTTATTCGTTCATGCCTCCCGGCGGATTCTGGAATTCAGCTGACAGCGGCAGCTATTCGGTTGTTCTTCAAGCCGGTTCCGTAACCGACGTTGCCGGCAATGCGGTCGGGCTCGATACGACTGATACGTTTGTCGTGAACATCACACCGGCCAAGGTCGCGTCCGTCGTGGTTAACGAGGGCGCGGTGCAGCGTTCGCGTGTCACGAGATTGGACGTTGCGTTCGATCAAAATGTGGTGTTACCGACGAACCCCGCCGACGCATTTAGTCTTAAGCGACAATCAGACGACCTTGCGGTGACCCTGAGCGCCATACAAGGCGGCAACACCGTGACGCTGACCTTCAGCGGAAACGCGGTCGACTTCGGTTCTCTTGCCGATGGCCGATTCACGCTGCGGGTATTGGCCGACCAGGTCACTGGCGGTGATCTGGATGGCGACAGCAACGGTTCGCCGGGCGACAACTATGTCCTGGTCGGCGACCCGATGGTCGAACCCAGGTTGTTCCGCTTCTTTGGCGACGCCAACGGCGATGGTACAGTCGCCGCCAACGACTTCATCCAATTCCGCCTGGCTCTGGGCGGAACCAACCCCATCTTTGACTTCGACAACGACGGTGCCGTCGCCGCGAGTGACTTCATCCAGTTCCGATTGCGGTTCGGCGGGTCGATTTGACCAACGCTGACGGCTCCACCCCATCGTCGGCGCCAACGGTGCGGGCAAGTCGTCCTTGTTCCGCATCCTACCCGGTGTCCAGTCGCGGAGCGCGGGCCGAGCGACGATTCTGGGCGACGACTGCACCGCGCTCACCTAACACGAGCGGGTACGCATCGGTTTCGTCAACGAAGAGCACAGATTGCCCGCCTGGTTGCGCGTGGAGGAGATCGAGCGTCTCGCGGACAACCTGATCATTCTCGAGCGCGGTGAACTCAAGCACATGTCACCACCGACGAGTTCTGCGAGCGCGTCGCCCTGTGGGTTCGCCGAGCTCCCTTTCGTTCCGCCAAGCCCGTTACGTTGCCGGGCGTGCTGCAAGTGCGGCGCATCGACGGCTAGTTTCACTACTTGGTGCTGGACCAGGACGAGGGCTCTGGTGCCCTGCTTGACGCCCACGGCACCCCCGTCGCCACTACCGTGGCGACGGGGGTGCCGTGGACCAGGCGGTAAGCGCCTTTCTCGCGCGCAACCACCCGACGCCGGCCTGGCATTGCCATCATCGCCCCCGATAGCCACAAGCTGATAAAATTCCATTTGCTCAACGTCAATCCCCGAAGTCCGACCTTTTCACCCGACGAGTCAAAAGTTAATTCGCATGGTCATCTCAACTCCGTTGAATCCACGAATGTGAAATGCAAATATCGCGCCGCGAGATTTGCTCACCGACTAGCTGAACGCCCAGCCCCAATGAAGAAACTCATCGCGGAAGGGCTCGGTACGTTTGGGCTGGTCTCTGCGTGAACCGGGGCCGTCGCGATTAATAATGTGTCAAGCGGGATGGTGACACACGTCGGGTTGGAGCTTACGTTTGGCATAATCGTGTTGGCGATGGGCTCGGCGAGGTGATTGGGCAAAGGTCCAGTTTATAATCGCTTTCGATGCGATTGTCAGGGTGCCTGACCGAGACAAATTGCAAACCTAGAAGCAACCCTAAAGGCAACAGTTCCAACTCTACCTTGCCTGCTTCGGTCACATCGCCGAATGGCACGTAGTTCTTCGGCAAGTCTATAGCCCAAAATGACATATGCAAAAAGTGGTTCTCTTGAGTTGATGGTGCTTGGCAACAGTTCCATCACCGGCAAGGATGCCACGGAATGCGGCAATGTAACCATGGATCGTTTCGTGAGCAGTTGAGCTTTTTGAGACGTCAGTTTTTTCAGGATGGCGATTTGCCGTTCACCAATGTCTTCCGGAGGAGACCATTGCCGACGCTCTAACAGCGATCAGTGTGTGCTGGTTAGACAGGATCTTTTCTCCGCTGGTCACACTGTGGGTCTTTCTGGGACAGGTCTTGAGTGCGGACCATTCCTGCCGCGGCGCCGTCGCCCGCTTGATTGCCCATCGGATTTCGCGCGGACAAAGTCCGTGCTCCGCAGAAACCGGAGCCTACTGCCAGGCCCGAAAGCGTTTGCCCGAAAAGTTCTTCTCCGAAGTGGCTCGCCAGACGGGACGCGCGCTGGAAGCCAAAGTGGACCCGCAGTGGCTGTGGAAACGCCGCCGCGTTTACGTCTATGATGAGTCCTCGGTATCGATGCCTGATACGCCGCAGAACCAACGCGATTATCCGCAACCCGATACTCAGAAACCCGGTCTGGGATTTCCTTTGGCCCGGATCGCGGCGGTCTTCTCGCTCGCCTGTGGCGCGGTTGTTGATCTGGGCATCTGCCGGTACGCCGGCAAGGGACAAAGCGAGTTGGGGATGCTGCGCACCTTGTGGAACCTGTTTGTTTCCGGCCACGTCATGCTCGCCGATCGCCTAATGTGCACCTGGACAGAAATGGTGATGCTCAAGCAACGCAGCGTCGATTGCGTTTGCCGCTTGACATCACATCGCCAAGCCGACTTTCGCCGAGGCAAACGCCTGGGCCAAGGTGATCACATTGTCCAATGGCACAAGCCGACGAAGCCCCGTTCCATTGACCGAGAAACCTACGACGCGCTTCCGGAATCCCTGACGATTCGAGAAATTTGCGTCCGCATTGAGCAGGCCGGCTTTCGGACCAATATCCTCGTCATTGCCACCACCTTGCTGGACGCCGACGAGTTTACCAAGGACGATCTCGCGCAACTCTATCGGGCGCGCTGGAACGCCGAGCTTGATCTGCGATCGCTGAAGCGAACGCTGCAGATGGACGTCTTGCGGTGCAAAACACCGGAACTGGTTCGGAAGGAAATCTGGACCCACGTGCTGGCCTACAATCTCATCCGCACGATTATGGCTCAAGCCGCAACCAAACACGGCATCGAACCACGAACGATCAGTTTCAAAGGAGCGGTCCAAACGCTCGAAGCCTTCCAACCGGTGATTGCGCTGCAAGCCGAACATGACCCTGCATTCTGCAAGCAGGTCTACCAGCAGATACTCGAGGCCATTGCCACTCACAGAGCTGCCGATCGAACTGACCGGTTTGAACCTCGGCTCAGAAAACGGCGACCCAAACACTATGGCTTTCTCAGAAAACCAAGAGGCAAGACCAAACGTGAACTCCAGAACGGCTTTAGCAAAATCTAAGTGCCATTCGTCACATCGCCCGAGGCCTCAACGGTAGTTTGACCCGTTAATGCCGTAAACAGCCCATCTGGTCGCACGGCCTCACCCTTCAGAGCCAGTCTCAGAGTGGTGCGAGCGCATGCGCGCAATATTTATTACTGGGACGAGATTGAAAGTACGGAACGTTAGGCGAAGCTGCGGCTTACGCGCCTGAATCTCAAACCTGCCACTGGCAGGTAATCAATAATTGAACAAAGAAAAATCAGGCGAATTTGGAAATTTTGGAGTGTCGCTCTCTATTGCAAATACGACGTTTTTCTCCGTGTTTTCTAGGTTGCTTGCGCTTTTCATGCGGCCGCCTGAAAATCGCTAGGTCGCCGGTTCAATCCCGGCTCTGTCCACTTGAGTTTAGGCACTTTTCAGCAGACGTTTTGCTAGTCTCGCGACTATTCAACTGAAGCCGAATTCACAATTGTCGCTTGTATACTGTGCCGGCTCTGTTCTTATCGGCCGGCATTATTTTGGCGGGAAAGGGTGAATCCTGCCGACCCGCCACCGAATCACACATCGGGCGGTGAGCCGTTGCTATGCGGCGGGGGAATCCCCACAATTACCGCATCACCATCCACGCCCCTCGGAGGTCGGCTATGAGTCTTTGGGACAAACTGCGCGGCGAAATCATCGACATCATCGAGTGGACGGAACCCAACGACAGTCAGATTCTCTGCTACCGCTTTCCCCGCTATCAGAACGAGATCAAGTACGGCGCCCAACTCACGGTGCGCGAGGGCCAGGCGGCCGCGTTTGTCAACGAAGGGCAACTGGCCGACGTCTATCAGCCCGGGCGGTATAAGCTCGAAACCGCCAACATGCCGATTCTGGCCACGCTTAAAGGCTGGAAGTACGGTTTCAACTCGCCGTTCAAAGCAGAAGTCTACTTTGTGTCCACGAAGCAGTGGACCGATCAGAAGTGGGGCACGCAGAACCCGGTGATGATGCGCGATCCGGAGTTCGGCCCCGTGCGCATTCGCGCCTTTGGTACGTTTGCCATGAAGGTGACCGATCCGGCGACGTTCCTTCGGCAACTCGTTGCCACTGATCCCAGCTTTGAGACCTACGAGATCACCAATCAGTTGCGCAACATGATCGTGTCGCGCATTGCCGACGCCATCGGGCAGGCCCGCATTCCGGTGCTGGACCTCGCCGGTAATTACGAGAAGCTTGGAAGCGTGCTGACGACGCGGCTGTCGTCCGAAGTCGCGGCCATGGGCTTGGGATTGACGCAGTTTTACGTCGAGAACATTTCGCTACCACCGGAAGTCGAGCAGGCACTGGACACGCGGACCAAGATGGGTGTGCTCGGCAACCTCGATCAGTTCGCCAAGTATCAGTCGGCGGAGGCGATTCGCGATGCGGCGCAAAACACCGGCGGCATGGCCGGGATGGGCGCTGGCATCGGCGCCGGCATGGCCATCGGGCAACAAATGGGTAGCGCGATGGCGGGCATGGCCAGTGCGCCGGCTCAAGTATCGACACCGCCATCACCGCCGCCTGCCGCTGCGGCTCCGCCGCCGCTGCCGGCCGCCAACATCTATATCGGCATCGATGGCGTGCAGAGCGGACCGTTTGACCTGGCTGCGGTCACGGCCAAGATTCGTTCCGGCGCGGTGAAGCGCGACGCTCTAATATGGAAGCCCGGCATGGCCAACTGGTCCGCGGCCGACACGATGGCGGAACTGCAATCGTTGTTCACGACCTGATGATCGGTGTTCACACTTGTAGCGCAAACCCATCAGGCAAGGACACATGGCTGCTGAAAGCGGACAAGCGACAGCAAGGAAATTTCCCTGCCCCGCCTGTGGGGCCAAGCTTGATTTCAATCCGCACGAACAGGCGCTGAAGTGTCCGTATTGCGGGCATTTGGAAGCCATCGAAGCAGGCGATACCGACAAGATCGAAGAACATGACTTCGATACGTTTGTCGCGCGGCTCAGTTCCGAAGAGACGGTGATTGCTGGCCGGTCGCAGGAAGTTCGCTGCACTGGCTGCGGCGCGATTGTCATGCTGGAAGACAAGATCGCGACGGATAAGTGTCCTTTCTGCGCAACGCATTTGGAAAGCCAGCCGGAACCAGCACACGCCATTGTGCCGCCCGAGTCAGTGTTGCCATTCAAAATCGACGACCGCAAAGCCCGCGGGCTGTTCAATCAATGGATTGGGAGCTTGTGGTTTGCGCCGACTGAGTTGAAGCAACTCGCGAATCTCGGGCAGTTGGCGGGCGTTTATTTGCCTTATTGGACGTACGACTCGATGACGTACAACCAATATCGCGGCCAGCGTGGCGACGACTACACCGATACCGAGTATTACACCACGACCGACGCTCAGGGAAACACGGTGACCCGTAGCCGCACCGTGGTCCGCACCGCCTGGACCGGCGTCGGTGGCGAAGTGCAGCACTTCTTCGACGATGTGCTGATCTACGCTTCGAAGGGCTTGCCTGAAGATAAGGTGAATCAACTCACGCCGTGGGATTTGGAGCAACTGAACCCATTCAAGGCGGAGTTTCTCAGCGGCTTTAAGACCGAACGCTATTCAATTGATTTGCAAGAGGGTTTCGGCAAAGCCCGTAATGTGATGGACGCTCACATCCGCGTGTTGTGCATGCGGGACATCGGCGGCGATCACCAGGTCGTTGACCATGTGAACACGCAACATAAGGGTGTGACTTTCAAGCATCTATTGTTGCCGATTTGGCTCGCGGCCTACCGCTATCACGACAAGCTATTTCGCATTATGGTCAACGCCCGAACCGGCGAAGTGGTCGGCGATCGGCCGTATTCGATTGCTAAGATCGTAGGTGCGGTGCTGGCAATACTGTTGGCGATCGCCATGATCGCTGGCGGCGTGGTAATGATGAAAAAAGGCGGCGGACGATCGTCCGGAAGAGCAACGGTGTGGGCCAAAGGGCCAACCTTCCTTAGCCCAGCCCATCGGGCTGGGGATAACACGAAACAAGGCATGCGGTCTGAAAGACCGTGCTACACCCAGCCCGTAGCGATGTACGCTCTGCGAAGACAGCGCGGTCTTTCAGACCGCGAAAATCGATCTTGCACCTCAACCCAGCCCGATGGGCTGGGCTAAGGAAGGTCGGCCCTTTGGGCCGAACAGTGACAGAGGGGAGCACAACAACGGACCTACTTCCTCTTGTTGGTCCGTTCGGCCTTGAGGCGCAGATACGCTTGGAGAAACTCGTCGATGTCGCCGTCGAGGATGCGGTTGACTTGCGGTGTTTCGGTCTCCGTGCGCAAGTCTTTAACGATGGTGTAAGGCTGGAGCACGTAGTTGCGAATTTGACTGCCAAAGGAAACTTCCGACTTCGTCTCCTGCTTCTTGGCGATCTCGGCCATGCGCTTGGTCATTTCCACTTTGTACAATCGCGCCTTTAATAGCGCCAGCGCGTTGTCGTAGTTCTTGTGCTGGCTGCGCTCGGTGCGGCTTTCGGCGCGGACATTCGTGGGTTTGTGGATGAGGCGCACACCGGATTGGGTCTTGTTCTGGTGCTGTCCGCCGGGGCCGCCCGAAGTGAAGGTTTGCAGTTCCAGGTCGACATCGCGCACTTCGATGTTGATGGAGTCGTCCAATTCCGGGGTCACTTCAATCGCGGAAAACGATGTTTGCCTTGTGTCGCCGGAGCCGAAGGGACTCATGCGCACCAAGCGATGCACGCCTTCTTCGCCCTGCAGGTAGCCGTATGCGTATTCGCCGATAATCTTCAGCGTGGCGTTGGAAATGCCAGCTTCCTCGTTGGCAAGCTCGTCTTGAATCTCGACGGCGAATCCGCGCCGCTCCGCCCAGCGCATGTACATACGCATGAGCATGGCTGACCAGTCGCAAGCATCAGTGCCACCCGCGCCGGCCTGAATGCGAATGAAGGCACTGGCCGAATCCTGCGGGCCGTCGAGCATGGCCTGCAATTCAAACGCCGCCAGCCGTTGTTCGAGCTTGGGCAATTCGGAGGCCAGCTCGACTTCCAGGCTGGCGTCTTCATCTCCCAACTCGACCATGGTGGTCAAGTCGCCACTAGCTGACGTGATCTCTTCATACGGTCGAAGCAGCGCATTGAGCGGCTTGAGTAGGCCGATGGTGGCTTTGGCGGCCTCGGGATTGTCCCAGAAGCCGGGCTGGCCCATCTTATCATTGAGTTTTGTGCGTTGATCGAACTTGCCCGGAATGTCAAAGAGAGTCCCGTAGCACGGTCAATCGGGCGGAAATGTCATCAACACGGCGACGCAGATCGGCGTTCATAGGATGCTCCTGCGCCCACCGCGTGCGAACCGGTGAGCAATTATCAACATATGAATATGGAGCGCAGTCATGCAATTCGACGGAACTCGCGTGCTGGTCACCGGCGGCGGCAGCGGCATCGGCCTGGCGATTGCGCAGGCATTTGCCGGGCAAGGCGCGAGGGTGGCCATTACAGGGCGCGACGCCGCTAAGCTGCAAGCAACGAAGTCTGGTGACATGATGGCGCATGCCGCGGATGTCACTGATATTGGTCAAGTGCGCGAGTTGGTGGAAACGATCACGACAGCGTTCGGCGGTATCGATGTTCTCGTCAACAACGCGGGGACAAACATCAAGGCTCGTGCTTTCCGCGAGCTTACACCGGAGAGTTGGCACCATCTGGTCGACACGAACCTGCATGGCGCGTTCAATTGCATTTATTGCGTGTTGCCGCAGATGCTCGAGCGCAAGTCGGGTTTCATTTGCAACATCAACAGCATTGCCGGGCGACGTGCGTGGCCCGTGTCCGGGGCCGGCTACTCGGCCGCGAAGTTCGGCATGGCGGCGTTAGGCACTTGCCTGGGTGCGGAGGAACGCGAGAGCGGTATACGCGTGACGAACATCTATCCTGGCGAAGTGGATACGCCATTGATGCGGCAACGACCAACTCCGCCGACACCCGAACAAGTGGCCAAGTTGCTTCAACCTGAAGATGTTGCTGCCGCGGTACTATTCGCGGCGGGGCTACCGCCCCGCGCGCATGTCTCGGAATTGGTGATCAAACCAACGACGCAATACTTCATTTGATTTGGCAGATTGGCCCCGGAGGGGCTGACGTCAATAGCCAGGGGTGGAGCGCTTCGCGGAACCCCTGGAGGCTTCGCACCCAAGATTTCGAGCCCCAGCGAGGCGATCGCCACGGTCGCCCCTTTGGGGCTTTGAT
>JANNLP010000446.1:0-3520 GCA_031396905.1 Gemmataceae bacterium | reverse complement strand
CCGGGTACTTTTGCGTACCGGCCGAGTGGTTCCAAATGGACCTTCAGCGGCGGGGCCGGCGTAACGACTAACTTCAGCGGCTTCACCAGCGGCAATCCCGTTACACCACAAGGCAGCCAGGCGGCATTCATCCAAAGTCTTGGCAGCTTTAATCAATCGATGACGTTGGCGGCGGGTTCTTACACAATTGACTTCGCGGCCGCCCAGCGCGCCAACTTCATCAGTGGCGAGACGTTCCAGGTCCTCGTCGATGGCGTATCCGTCGGCGGCTTCAATAGCTTCACCAGCACCTCCTACACCGCGTTGACGACGTCCAGTTTCAACGTGACGGCCGGCAGCCACACGATTACTTTCAAAGGCACCAATCTGAACGGCGGCGACAACACCGTGTTTATTGATGATGTCACAATCACGAAACAAACCAGCGGGTTGATCGATTCCGGCTTCGAGTTGCCAGCGCTGGCCGGCGGCAGTTTCAAATACAACCCGACCGGCTCGGCATGGACCTTCAGCGGCGCGGCCGGCGTGACCACCAATGCCAGTGCGTTCACGACTGGCAACTCGGTTGCACCGCAAGGCAGCCAAGTGGCGTTCCTACAGCAATCCGCGGCCGTGAGTCAGGCGGTGACGTTTGCAGCGGGCACCTATTCAATCGTCTTCACCGCAGCCCAGCGCGGCAACGTATTCAGCTATCAATCATTGCAAGTGTTAATCGATGGCAAAGCCGTCGGTTCGTTCAATGACCTATTCCACACCGAGTTTGGCCTGGCATCAACCTCCAGCTTCACGACCACCGCAGGCAGCCACACGATCACGTTCCAAGGCACAAACATCTACGGCGGTGACAACACGATCTTCATTGATCAAGTCCTCATCGTGCAGCAGCCGACGAGCTTGTACGATTCGGGTTGGGAAGCGCCGGCAATTACACCCGGCACTTTCAAGTACAACCCGACAGGATCATCGTGGGCCTTCAGCGGCTCCTCCGGCGTGGCCAGCAACGGCAGCGGCTTCACATCCGCCAACGGCGTCGCCACCCAGGGCAGCCAGGTCGCGTTCATGCAGAACCTCGGCACCATCAGCCAATCGATTACATTCGCGGCCGGCACCTATGTCATCGCGTTTGACGCCGCCCAGCGGAACAACTTTGGTTCGCGGCAAACGTTCCAGGTCCTTGTCGATGGCAAGTCGGTTGGTGCATTCAACTATTTGGGCCACACGGCCTACGCGCGGCAAGTGACGTCAACATTCACCGTGCCGGCCGGCAACCACACGGTCACGTTCCAAAGCACCAACCTCAACGGCGGCGACAACACCGTCTTCCTCGACCAGATCGCCATTGTGCAACAGATCACAAGCCTTGCTGATTCGGGCTTTGAAATGTCACCGGTCGCTCCGAGTACCTATGCATACGGCCCGACCAATTCCGCATGGACCTACACCGGCTCAGCCGGCGTGACATCCAGCGGCAGCACGTTCACCATCGGCAACGCCAATGCGCCGCAGGGTGGCCAAGCCGCGTTTCTGCAGCAAGTATCGAGCATGAGCCAGACTGTCGCGTTCACGGCCGGCACCTATTACATCGGCTTCAATGCCGCCCAACGCGCCAACTACTTCAGCAATCAAACGTTCCAGGTGCTGGTCGATGGCAATCTCGTTGGCTCGTACGACGGTATCAGCGGCACCGGCTACGCAACACTCGACACCATCGATTTCACCGCCTCGGCCGGCAACCACACGATTACATTCCAGGGCACCAATCTGCACGGCGGCGACAACACCATCTTCATCGACCAGGTGAACATCTTCCCGGTGTAACGGTGTTCCGTAGTGGGTCAGTTTGGTTTTCTTCGTGCTTCCTTCGTGCACTTTGTGTCTTTGTGGTTGGTCTTAAGAACTCACCACAAAGACACAATGGAAAACACAAAGAAGACGAGTGCATTTCTAAACCCGTCAATTCCTCATGCTGTGGCAAATTGACCCACTACCCGGCGTTCAGATTCGGTTTGATGACTTTCGGCACCTGTGTTACCCTAATGTCCCCAATTGAACCCAGGGACGGGTGCCGCCATGCGCTTGGAAACGACTGCAACCATATCGCGCCGCGCCAACCAATTTCTTGACGATGCCTGTCGAACGCCGCCGATTCCGTTGAGCGAAGCGCCCGAGCCGGCGTTCTTGCGTCGCCGTCGCACGATGGCCGCGGTGTATTTGTCCGGCGAAGGGCTAGAGATCGGCGCTTTGAATTCGCCATTGGTGGTGCCACCAGGTGCGCGAGTGACATACGTCGATCACTTGCCAGTCGAGGATCTGCGGCATCATTATCCCGAATTGGCGGACAAGGAACTGGTGCCCGTTGACGTTGTGGATGACGGCGAGCGTCTTGAGCATTTCACGGCGGCCAGCCAGGACTTCATCATCGCCAACCATTTTCTGGAACACACACAGGATCCCATCGGCACGTTGGCCCGACATCTCGAGCTGTTGCGGCCCGGCGGCGTGCTTTATCTCGCGGTACCCAATCGCATGGCCACGTTTGACAGGGATCGCCCACCGACGAGTTGGGAACACCTGCGCCGCGATCACGTGGACGGCCCGGATTGGTCCTACGAGGATCACTTGCGCGAGTTCGCATCTCTCGTGGATAAGTTCACGGGACCGGCATTGGAAGACCGGATCAATGAACTGCGGGCAACACGGTACAGCATTCACTACCACGTCTGGAACGACGCCGAGTTCCGCACCATTCTCGACCGAGCCAGTACCGAGTTCGATCTGCCGTTTACCATCGAGTATTGCGAAAACCTCGACGGCGAGATTCTTGCCATCTTGCGCAAAGACGGGTCTCCGACACGCCGGCCCAGTGATGAGTGCAGGCTCAATGACATTCTCCGCGAGCTGATCAGGGACCAGGAGCGCGATCACCGGGCCAAGGATCAGCGTCTGTATGTTCAGCAGGCATTTGCGGATGCGCTGCAAGCTTCCTTCGGTTGGCGCATGCTCGCGCCGCTACGAAGTCTGAAACGCTGGTTGAGGCCTCGCGGCTTCGATCAATCCCACTTGTTGCCGATGAATCAACTCGATCCGATTCCCCATGAGCCGGGCGGTTGGTACATGCGCGGGTCCGACCCGCAGTTTCTCGTCGTGTGTTGGCTGCCCGCGGGATGGTTGCGCGTACGCCTCAAGGTGCATTCATCCATCAAGTCCCGGTTGGAAATCTACGCTGACACGCCCAATGGCTTCACTGCTGAGTCGCGCATCGGCGAGATCACAATTGCCGAGGGCGTCAACAATGAAGAGTTCTTCTTCAAGCTCTCCAAGCCGACGCGAGCATTGCGCATTCAACCGCTGAACGCGGCCGGGAAGTTTCGCATTGAACGATTCGAGGTCACTCCACGACCACCAATCCATGCCGGCATCGACGCGCTACGACGGAAGCTGCGCTTGTTGCGTGCGTACCGCAACACCGGCTCCGTGCTGGCACGCGGTGCGAAGTTACTGGCAACCGGCCAATGGGGCA
>JANNLP010000425.1:0-1644 GCA_031396905.1 Gemmataceae bacterium | reverse complement strand
CACCGCGACCTCAAGCCGAGCAACGTGTTGGTCACGGAACATGACGCGTTGCCGGTCGCAAAAGTGATTGACTTCGGCGTGGCCAAGGCACTCGGTCAGGAGCTAACCGATAAGACCTCATTCACCGGCCTGGCACAGATGGTGGGCACGCCACAATACATGTCGCCGGAGCAAGCCGGTCAAGGTGGTCGAGACATTGACACCCGTAGCGACGTTTACTCGCTTGGTGTACTCCTCTACGAGTTGTTGACTGGCACGACGCCGTTCACCAAAGAACGGTTCAAACAAGCAGCTTATGACGAGATTCGCCGCATCATTCGCGAGGAGGAACCGCCGAAGCCGAGCACGCGGCTCAGCGAATCGAAGGACTCACTGCCGTCCATTTCGGCGCAACGGCAAACGGAGCCGAGCCGATTGACAAAACTCCTGCGCAATGAACTCGACTGGATTGTGATGAAGGCGCTCGACAAGGATCGCGACCGCCGCTTTGAGACGGCGAATGGCTTGGCGATGGACGTGCAGCGGTTCTTGAACGACGAGCCGGTGGTGGCCTGCCCGCCTTCACGCGGCTACCGATTGAACAAGTTCCTCCGACGGCACAAGGGTTCGGTTGCGGCAGCGGGGCTTGTCGTTTTGGCACTATGCGCCGGCATAGCGGGCACCACGTGGGGCATGATGCGCGCTGACCACGCGCACCGCGCCGAAATAGAACGAGCCGAAGGAGAACGTCAGGCGAAATCCGCTGCACAGGTCGCCGCGATTGAAGCCAAGGCTGCGCAGGAGTTGGCTGAGAAACGAGAAGCCGAAACGCGCGCGGTGCTGCAATTCGTCGAATCCAATGTTTTCGCGGCGGCCCGACCCGGAGGACAAGGTGGTGGTTTGGGCCGCGATGTGCCGCTGCGCCAGGCCATTGAATCAGCCGTCCCGTTTGTGGAAAAGAGCTTTACCAACGAGCCGCTGATCGAAGCCCGGCTCCGACTGACCCTGGGTACATCGTTCTGGTATCTGGGCGATACGGTGGCGGCCGAGCAACAAAACGAACGTGCCCGAGCGCTGTATGCCCAACACCTTGGACTCGATCATCCCGATACGCTGCGCAGTATGAACAATCTGGCCATCAGTTACGACATGCGCGGCCGGTTCGCCGATGCATTGACACTTCGAGAAGAGACATTGAGCCGACGCAAGGCCCTGCTCGGACCTACCCATCCGGATACTGTCGCCAGTATGAACAATTTGGCCATCAGCTACGAAACGCATGGTCGCCTTACTGACGCTCTGCAGTTGCGCGAAGAGACACTGGCATTGGACAAAGCGAAGCTCGGTCCCGACCATCCGGACACGCTTCGCAGCATGAGCAACCTGGCCAACAGTTTCGCCGCCGTCGGCCGTTACGACGACGCCCGCAAAATGCAAGAAGACGTGGTGGTCTTGAGAAAGGCGATTCTCGGCCCCGACCATCCGGATACGCTTTTGACTATGTCGAATCTGGGAAGCACTTACGCCACGCTCGAACGACACGACGAGGCTCTCAAGCTTCGGGAGGAAACTCTGGCTCGCCAGCGAACGGCGCTCGGTGAAACGCATCCGCACACGCTGCTCAGCATGAACAACCTGGCCGTCAGCCTCGCCGCCGCGGGGCGA
>JANNLP010000457.1:0-3852 GCA_031396905.1 Gemmataceae bacterium | reverse complement strand
ACCCGATGTTTGCACGCCGTTACCCGTGGTCGAGAAGACGACGCTGAGCGGGCTGGAAAAACCATTCTGAAACTGTGAGAGAACTGTGCTCGTGCTGTTGATAATGAGGTCGCCAAGGCCGGTCTTGAAGAACGTGGCGGCGGCATTCTGAGTCGTCAAGTTGCCGTTGAGAGTCAGATTCTGCCCGCCCGTATAGATGGTTCCATTGAACGTGAGGATGATGTCTTTGCTGGTCGCAAAGCTGGTCAGTGGCTGGAATTGCGCGGACGTGATCATGAGACTTGCACCCGGCCCGCCGAGAGCCGCGTCATTCTGTGCGGCAATCAAGCCATTAAAGGCCAACATTGTGCCGGTATAGCCGGTGTTATTACCAGTCAGAATCAGGGCGCCACCGCCACTACGGAATAACTGACCTGAGCCGCTGAGCGGACCGCTGAGCGTCAGGCTGTTATTGAGTGCGGTGATGGTGATGTTGCCGCCTGAACCGACCAGGTTGATGGGCCGACTGGTTGCCAATGCACCGGAGGTGGCATTGGTCCAAAGTGCCGGGGCCAGGAACTGAAGGCCGCCGCCGCTGCCACCCTGGAGATTGATTGGTTGACCGGCCGCACCAAGGTTGGAGTCCGAGAAGAACTGCACCAGGCCGCTGTTGACCGTCAGGCCTCCGGTGAAGGTGTTATTACCGGTGAGCGTCAGGGTGCCGCCGGCACCTTTGACCAATCCCGCAGTTCCGGAAATGGGGGCGTTCACGGTCAGGTTGGCGAAGGTGTGGATATATCCGGGGTTCGCGCCGAAATCGAGCCCGCCCATATTGATAATGCTTGGATTGCTCGGAGCGGTTCCGGCATTGTTGACGGTTGAGAAGATGGCCCCGCTGCCGACAGTCAATGTACCAGCGCCTTGAATTGAGACGCCGACGCGATTGACGGCCACTGTGTTCGTGTCGAGAACCAGCGAATTGACGGTGGTGGCGTTATTGGTTCCCGAAGCGTTAAAGGCACTCGGTAGTGCCGTCGTACTTTGGATGCGGAAATTGTTGTTCGGCGTTGATGTACCGGCCTGGTAAAGATTCGTGGAATATTCAGCCGCGGTGAGTGGAACAATCTTTTGACTGCCCGAATCCCATCGGACCAAACCGGAATTGACGGCGGCAGTCACAGTCGTCGTACTGGCAGCTCCGTTAGCGACGGCGTATGGCAAGACGTTGACGGACGGCGTTCCCGGAAGGCCGCCGCCGCCGATCGAGCCACCCGGATCAGACGTAAATCGAATGATCGACTCACCCGCACCGCTGTTGCTGCCCAAATTGGTGCCGATGAGGAACAAAGTGCCATTGGTCGGCCGGCTCAGGCCGGCGAAAGTCGCGGTCGTCGTTTGCAATGTGGCACTGGTGCCTAGAACTGTGACATTGCCGCTGCCGCCTAGCGTCAACGTGCCGAATGTTTCCGAAGCGCTTGCCGCCGTATTGCCGAACATCTGGAAGGTACTGGAATTCAAGTTCAGTGCCGGGGCCGTCACGGTATTCAACCGCGTGGCCACACCAGCAGTATTGTCCAATCGGAAAGTACCGGCCCAACTCACGTTGATCGACGTGGTGCCGGCGACAGTACCCGTGGCCACCGTCCCGGTCCCGACCGTCAGAAGCGTGGCGGAGTTGCCGATAGGCGCGATGTTGACTGGGCCTTGGAATGAGTTCGCACCCGTCAACGCGTATGTCATCGTGGCAAATCCACCGCCCGATAAGTTGGCATTGTTGTTCGCGATCGTGATTCCGCCGACGCCGCCGATAGCACCAGAAAAAGTCAAAAGAGGAGCCGTCGGGATCGCGGCGATCTGGTTGATGTTACCCGTAATCAGCATGTTCGAATTCAGCGTGACCGGGTTGGCAATCGTCAGGCCCACGGTACTAGTCGGATCAAGTTGAACGGAGCCGCCGTTGACCGTAAACGTCCCGGCGGTGCCCAATGCCCCAGCGCTGGCAATCACAAGGTTTCCGGCCGTCAAAGTGACACCGCCTTGGAACGTGTTGGCCCCGCCCAAGCGGACGATGCTACCCGTGGCGAATGAGGCCGTGCCTGTTTGGTTGATCAAAATACCGCTGCTGCCAACGCCAGATTGCACAATGGTTGCATTCAGTTGCAATTCACCGATGCCGCTTCCAAGAATATTCAGCGTCGTACCGTTGGTCAGCGTAATGCCGGCGGTCGCCAGACCGTTCTGAATTAACGCGCGGCCGGTTCCAACCTGCCAAATCGAAGGCTGCACAAGGGTCGATGACGTGTTGAATCGCAGCGTATCGCCTGCGGCGTTGCCGGTCACAACCAGCGAGGTGTTCGAAGCGCCAAAGCTATTGAACACGAGGGAGTTCAAGTCAAAAGGGGTGCCACCGTTGCTGAATGTCGTGGTGTAGCCATTAGCTGTTTGCAATGAAGAGCTACCGAACCACAGTACGCGATCAATGTTGCTCGTCGGTGGTCCGAGAGGAGTCCAGTTGGTTCCCACTGTCCAAAGTGTGCCGACCGACACAAAGTTGGTCCAGGTAAAATCCGCGGGTGGTTGGGCGTTGGTCGTTGAACCTAATCCCAGGCTGACAATCAACGCGGTAAGCAGGGAGAATTGACGGCGTAACATGCGCGAGTGCCTCGTCTTCTGATGGTGTCGATCTGCGTCGATCCATCGACGGTGCGTCGCATCCCTACTTGGCAAGTCACAAATTGGCGAGATTTGTGTGAGTATCCAGACGTTTCATACAAGCTAACGGTCGGCGCACATGCGATCAATGGCAACAAAGACAAGGTTCAATTCGACGAGAGCGAATTTAGTGATTGTAACGATTACACGATGAGGCATTGATGTGCGGTCTATGTGCGCCGCATTTCAGCGTCATGACAATTGGGTTCGGATACTTCGAATGAAGTCGTGCGATCCGCACAACCGATACATTTTGCCATACCGGACTGCTAAACGTCTTGGGGAGACGCGCGGCGGGTTCGACCGAGCCGGGCCAGTTCTTGGCCCCGGAGGCGTCATAGTGATGACCGGCAATGATGTGCTGGCACCGCGCAACGAAATGGAATCGCTCCGCCAGCAACTCATGCAGGCGCAACGGCTCTCCAGCGTGGGCGAACTTGCCTCCAGCGTGGCGCATGAATTTAACAATATCCTGACCACCGTCATCAACTACGCCAAGCTCGGTATTCGCGGTTCCGCCGATGACCCGACCGCCCGGCAATCGTTCGAAAAGATCCTCAAATCAGGCCAGCGAGCCGCCGGCATTGTCTCCAGCATGTTGGGTTATGCCCGCAGCAACTCCGTCCAGCGGAAACTCATCGATCTCGTCTCCTTGTCAGAAGAAGTGTTGACGCTGACTGAAAAAGACTTGTCAAAGCATCGCGTGAAATTGGAAAAACGCTTCATCGGTAGACCAAAAGTTCCCGGCGTGCCCGGTCAAATTGAACAGATACTGATCAACCTGATCATCAATGCTCGGCAAGCCATGCCCGATGGCGGCCGAATTCTAGTTGAAGTCAAAGAAAACCGTGACGCCGGCATGGCGGAAATTCGTATTGCGGACACCGGTGTCGGCATCGCGCCGGACAAGCTCCGCCGGATCTTTGAGCCATTCTTTACGACCAAAACGCCCGACGATCAGGGCAGCGGCGGCACCGGGCTGGGTCTCAGCGTTTGCCGTCAAATCATCGAACAGCACAATGGCCGTATCCGCGTCGAAAGCGTTGTCGGCAAAGGCTCGACCTTCACGGTCAAACTGCCCAAATACATCGATGCTTAACGTGGGACGACGCTCCGCGTCGTCATTGATGGAAATAATCTAACCTCGTACCCAAACTCCGA
>JANNLP010000382.1:0-1757 GCA_031396905.1 Gemmataceae bacterium | reverse complement strand
TTCGAAGGTTCGAATCCTTCACCCCCCAGTTTTTTGCCAGCAGCGCGTCAGTCATGGGGCTCGCCGTGCTCAGAGAATCGTGGTGCGAAACCCCGCGAATCGTCGTGCGAAGCCCTGCGTGCGGGTGTAGCTCAATGGTAGAGCAATAGCCTTCCAAGCTGAAGACGAGGGTTCGATTCCCTTCACCCGCTTTCGCGAGGAACTGCATCGAAAACCCGACGGGTGCGGTAACCCTAGGCGAGCGAGCCCGAAAGAGGTAAAACAAGTACGAGTCAAGGGATGAATTCGGCCCCCGCGTGCGGAGATTGCGAGTGCGCAGAAATCTGCGCGCTGGCGGATGGACCATCATCGACGGTGCTTCATCAATACGGTGCTTCATCGATAGCGTGTCGCCTGGCGATTGCGTCCGTGCAGCGTCGCCGGCGGGAGCGAAATTTGTCCGGGACGGTTTTTTTCTGAGCAGTACAGCAGTTGCCAAGCAAGCTCGTGTCGTTGCCAAGATCGCAGTTTTGCCCGGTTTGGAGATCGTGCTCGCTGCGGACCACACAGCCGAGCCGTTAGTGCGGCAGCACAGCCGAGCCGCTACGGCCGCAGCGGTGTCGATGAGCGGTGGTCTGAATGAAACGACAATTGGAACGGTGGTTCGCTGGAGTGACAAGCGCGTGCTGCTGTAGCTCAGTTGGTAGAGCGCGTCCTTGGTAAGGACGAGGTCAAGGGTCCGAATCCCTTCAGCAGCTTATCTTTCGTCTTCTTCCATCGACTTTAGGAAGCCAGCTTTAACAGAACGCAGGGAGTGAAATGGCCAAGTCAACCTTTGAACGTAAAAAACCTCACGTCAACGTCGGCACGATCGGCCACATCGACCACGGCAAGACCACACTCACCGGCGCGCTCTTGGCCGTGCAGGCCGCCAAAGGTCTGGCACAGTTCAAAAGCTATGCCGACATCGCCAAGGGAGGAACGGTCCGCGATTCCACCAAGACCGTGACGATCGCCGTCAGCCACGTCGAATACGAAACAGCCAATCGGCACTACGCCCACATCGACTGCCCGGGCCACGCCGACTTTATCAAGAACATGATCACCGGCGCCGCCCAGATGGACGGTGCGATCCTGGTGGTATCGGCCGCCGACGGCCCAATGCCGCAAACGCGCGAGCATATTCTGCTGGCGCGGCAGGTCGGTGTCCCCCGGCTGGTCTGTTTCTTGAATAAATGCGATCTGGTCGACGACGAAGAGTTGCTCGAGCTGGTCGAGTTGGAGTTGCGCGAGCTGTTGACGCACTTCGGATTCCCGGGCGACGAAATCCCAATCATCCGTGGCGCCGCCAAACCGGCCTACGACAATCCCAAGGATCCCGAAACCATCAAATGCATTGCCGAACTGTTGGAAGCGGTTGACTCGTACATTCCCGAGCCGGTTCGCGAAATTGACAAGCCATTCCTGATGGCCATCGAAGACGTGTTCTCGATCGAAGGCCGCGGCACGGTTTGCACGGGTCGCATCGAGCGCGGCATCGTCAAGGTCGGCGACGAAATCGAGATCATCGGTTTGACTGCCGCCCCCCGCAAGACGTTCTGCACCGGCGTCGAGATGTTCAACAAGACGCTCGATCAGGGTCAGGCGGGCGACAATGTTGGCTGCCTGCTCCGCGGCGTGAAGCGCGAGGAGATTCAGCGTGGCCAGGTATTGGCCAAGCCGGGCTCGATCACGCCCCACACCAAGTTCGAGGCGGAAGTTTACGTGCTCAGCAAGGA
>JANNLP010000378.1:0-2209 GCA_031396905.1 Gemmataceae bacterium | reverse complement strand
CACGGCGCCGACGGGATCGCCGGGCTTCGATGCCGGCAGTTCCGTGCTGGCAATTCCGGTGCCCGACTTCGTAAAGTTTGCTGACTTCGCCCCCGGTGGCGACGTCAACGGCGACGGCTTCTTCAACTCGGGAGATAAGGTCCGCTACGGCCTGCGCATCACCAACAATGGCACGTTGCCGATCAACAACGCACAGATCATTGACACGTTGCCTTCGGATGTCACCTATGTGCTCAGCTCGACATTCCTCGATACCGGCTCGGGCGCAGTGTCACTTGCCGATGCGGGAGTCACGCCGTTTCCGCTGGATGAAACAGGGCACGTACTTGCAGCTTTGGCTTCCAAAGGTGTTGCGCTGTTCACATTCGACGTGACCATCAACGGGGGATTGGCCGCCGGGACCACGACGGTCACGAATTTCGCACAACTCAACTTCGATATTTTCAGCATCCCCGCCGTAAACACGATCAACCTGCGATCATTTATCGGCGACTTCGTGTGGGACGATGTCAACGGCAACGGCATTCAGGACCCGGGCGAACCGGGCTTCAACAATGTCACCGTGAATCTGCTCGATTCCACCAACGCCATCATTGCCACGACAACGACCAATGGAGTGGGTTACTACTCATTCAGCAACCTCATTTCAGGGAAATACACGGTCGAGTTTGTCGCGCCACCTGGCTGTTTATTCAGCGCGCCGAACAAAGGCGGCAACGATAACGTGGACAGCGACGCCGACACCAGCACAGGCCGAACCGCGCAGTTCACGCTCGCGGATGGTGAAATCAACAATTCGGTAGATGGCGGCATCCTCAGCCCATCAAGCATCGCAGGCTTCGTTTATCTTGATGCCAACAACAACGGCCTTTACGAAGTGGGCGAGACACCCAGCGGCGGCATCAATGTACAACTCACGGGCACCGATGATCTCGGCAATGTCATCAATGTGACTAAAGCCACGCTTGGCGACGGCTCGTACTTCTTCGACTTGTTACGACCCGGAACATACAAGATCGCACAGATCACCGAGCCGGCGGGGACGCTTGACGGCAAGAGCACGCCCGGCACAACGTTCGGCGGCACCGCGGCGGTTGATGCGATCAACAACATTGTGATCACGCCGAACGGCGTTGGCATCAATTACAACATTGCCGACCTTCCGGTGTCGAGCCTGAGCGGATTCGTCTGGGAAGACGCCAACAACAACGGCAAATTCGATGTCGGCGAAACGCCGATCAAGGGTGCGACTGTAAAACTCACGGGTGCCGATGATCTCGGCGTTGCCGTGAATCTCACGTTGACGACGGATGCGGCCGGCAAGTACGACTTCAAGAGTTTGCGACCGAGCGACGCCACCGGTTACACGATCACGGAAACAACGCCTGCCGGTTATCTCGATGGCAAAGACACGGTCGGGACGCCGGGCGGCACGTTGAGCAACGACGTAATTAGCCAGGTGGTCTTGAATGCCGGCGTCAACGGTGCGAACAACAACTTTGGCGAACTATTGCCCGCGAGCATCTCCGGATTCACTTACATTGATGCCAATAATAATGGCGTTTTCAATGGGATCGAACTTCCCAGCGGCGGCATCGATGTTCAGCTGACAGGAACCGATGACCTCGGCAACAAAGTCAGTCTGACCAAGACGACGCTGGCCGATGGGTCATATTCGTTCAGCCAGTTGCGGCCGGGTACTTATATCGTGACGGAAATCACCGAACCGGCCGGGACACTCGACGGCAAGAGCACGGCCGGCACGCCATTCGGCGGCACGCCGGCAACCGACACCATTACCGGCATCGTTGTCACGCCGGGTGGCGTCGGCATCAATTACAACATCGGCGACTTGCCGGCGTCGAGCCTGAGCGGCTTCGTCTGGGAAGATGCCAACAACAATGGCAAGTTCGATGTCGGCGAAACGCCGATTAAGGGTGCCACGGTTAAACTGACGGGATTCGATGAACTTGGCGTCGCGGTGAACCTCACTTTGACCACCGATGCGACCGGCAAGTACGAATTCAAGAGCTTGCGCCCCAGCGACGCCACGGGATACACGATCACCGAAACGACACCTGTCGGCTATCTCGATGGCAAAGACACGGTCGGCACGCCGGGCGGCACCCTGGCAAACGACGTCATCAGCTAGATTGTGCTGAACGCTGGCGTTAATGGCACTAACAACAATTTTGCCGTATTGGTTCCA
>JANNLP010000341.1:0-1964 GCA_031396905.1 Gemmataceae bacterium | reverse complement strand
TACGTCGTGTCGGTCGATGTGTTCGCGACTTCGAAGATATCGGCGTCGACCATCCCACATGTCGCGCCCAATGCGTCGCCCAGCGTGCTGGCGATCGTGGCGGGGAGTGTCAGTAATCAACCGACCAATCCGTTTCCCTGTGAAGTGTACAGTAGCTCGTCGTTCCCAACGGCGTATTTCTGGCTTGATGTTTCGTTTACGCCAATGTACTGATTGCCTTCCCGCCCTTTTAGGGCGGAGTCGGTTAAGATGTATATGCGCATCTTTCCGACATGTCGGCCATCGGAGTAAGCAGAGGTGATGTCATGGTTTGCCACAAAGTAAGGCCAACATTGCGCTGCCTGGAGAGGCGCGCGGTACCTGCGGTCTTTACCGTCACAAATCTTGCCGACGCCGGTGCAGGTTCGCTGCGGCAAGCCATCCTCGATGCGAACACATTGATTGGAGCAGACTCAATCGTATTTCAATCGGGATTGCTAGGAGCCATTGTCGTTTCGAGCCAAATGACGGTCAGTGATCCACTGACAATTACTGGAGTAGGCCAAGGTGAAATTGGCCTGAACGGGAATAATAGCAGCCGTCTTTTTGTTTCAAATGCCAGTCTTGCCCTGTCCAATCTAGGGATGTACAACGCGCGGGCAAATACCGCGCCATCAATTGGCTTTGGGGCGATTGTTCTTTCGACCGCACCATTGACCATCACTGAATGTCCTATTAGTGGTGCTGTCGTTTCCACTGCGGGAGGGGCCATTCACCAGACAGGAAGTAATTTGAACGTCGCGAAGTGTTCATTCTTTGGCAACTTCGCCACACAAGGCGCCAGCATCTGGTCCACCGGGACGGTCAATCTTCAATACTGCATCTTCGACAGCAACCGGACGAACAATGCCAACTCGGGCGGCGGCGGTGTGTGGCTGAACAGCGGCTCCCTGACAATTGATAGTTGCAGGTTTCGCGGCAACGGATCGAACAATGCGGCCTTGGGCAAAGGCGGCGCGGTCTATTGCAATGGCACATTCCTGGCGCAAAACTCCACATTCATGGAAAATGGCGCTCACGACGGCGGTGGATTGTACCTGCCCAGCGGCGGTACGCTGTGGAGTTGCACGGTCGGCTCCAACCTTGCTCAGGGCGGCGGCAGCGGTGGCGGCATTCACGGCACTGGCGTGATTCTCGAAAGCACCATCGTCAGCACCAACAACGGCGGCAGTGGTCCGGACATTTTTGGCTCCGTGTCGGCCAAGAATAGCGCCATCGGCAGCCCATCCGGATTCACGCTGACCGATCTAGGCAACAACCTGGCCTTCGGCTTGGACCTGAAGTTGTCGAGCGGTGTCGAAGCTGGCAACGCCTATCTGCATTTCACGAGCCCCTGCAAAAACGCCGGCAGCAACCCCGGCGGCTCATCGTGGGATGTCCGACGCGCCGGTTACCCGCGCGTCGCCGGTCCGGCGGCGGACATTGGCGCTTTCGAGATTCAGCCGCCACCCAGCCCGAATGTGAAAATCAACGATGGCACCGCCCAACGGTCGAATGTTCATCGCATCTCGATCACCTTGCCGGACACGGCCACATTCACCAACATCCCGCTGTTTACACTCAAACGCGCCTACGATAACTCGACGGTGATGCTGGTTGTTGCCGGCACCAATTACATTCCGAACTCCGGCCTGGCCGAATATGCCTGCTTTTTCAGCAGCACCGAACCCAACTTCTCGTTGACCGACGGTGTCTACATCATGACGGTCGCTAGCGTGCATATCATCGACGCGAGTGGCCAGAATTTCGACGGCAACGGCGATGGCATCGGCGGGGATGATTACGTCTCTCCCACCACCCCCGGCAATCCCAGCCGCATCTTCCGGTTGTTCGGTGATGTGGATGGTGATGCTGATGTGGACGCCGCCGACTTCATTCAATTCCGCCTCTCCTTCGGCGGCAGCAACTTCGCCTTCGACTTCGAC
>JANNLP010000324.1:0-10569 GCA_031396905.1 Gemmataceae bacterium | reverse complement strand
GGACTGAAGGCTACGCCATTGACACCGTTAGTATGCCCGCGCAGGCTCAACTCCTCCCGGCCCGTCCGCGCGTCCCAAACCTTGATCGCGTTGTCGAAGCTCCCCGACACCAGCCGTGACCCATCCGGACTGAAAGCCACGCTCATGACATAGCTGGTATGCCCGCGCAAGCTCAACTCCTCCCGGCCCGCCCGCGCGTCCCACAACTTGATCGTGTTGTCTTCGCTCCCCGAAGCCAGTCGCGTGCCGTCAGGGCTGAAGGCGACGCTATAGACGCCGCCGGCATGCCCGTGCAGGGTCAACTCCTCCCGACCCGTCCCCGCGTCCCACAACTTGACCAGATTGTCGTTGCTACCCGACGCTAGCCGAGTACCATCGGGACTGAAGGCGACACAGTAGACATGCCTGTCATTCCATCGAAGGGTCAACTCTTCCCGCCCGGTCCGCGCATCCCATACCTTAATGTTGCTGTCGTGGCTGCCTGACGCCAACCGTGCGCTGTCGGGGCTGTAGGCCACGCAAGCAACTGTGCTGGTATGCCCGCGTAGTGTTAGTACCTCTCGACCCGTCCACGCATCCCACAACTTGATGGAGTTGTCGTTGCTGGCCGAGGCTAGCCGCGTGCCGTCCGGGCTGTAAGCGACGCTTAAGACAACGTTGGTATGCCCGCGCATTGTCAATTCATCCCGACCCGTCCGCGCGTCCCAGACCTTGATGGTGTTGTCGTAACTGCCCGAGGCCAGCCGTGCCCCGTCCGGGCTGACGGCCACGCTTCTGACATTGCTGGTGTGCCCGCGCAGGGTCATTTCGTCGCGCCACTCCCGCGCATCCCACATCTTAATTGTGTTGTCGTGGCCGCCCGATGCCAGCCGCGCGCCGTCGGGGCTGAAGGTGACGTTCATCACTGCGCTGCCATGCCCGCGCAGGGTGATTTCCTCCCGACCCGTTCGCGCGTCCCACACCTTGATCGCGCCATTTGCGCACCCTGTTGCCAGATGCGCGCCGTCGGGGCTGAAACCAACGCAATAGATAGCAGTGCCAAGCACGCGCATGGTCAACTCATCCCGACCCGTTCGCACGTCCCACACCTTGATGGCGCAATCGAAGTTGCCCGATGCCAATCGCGTGCCATCCGGGCTGAAGGCGATGCTAGTCACCCCGTTGGTGTCGCGCAGCGTTAGTTCCTCCCGACCTGTCCGCGCGTCCCATAACTTGATGAAGTTGTCAAAGCTGCTCGATGCCAGGCGTGTGCCGTCAGGGCTGAAGGCAACGCTACTGACACTGTCGGTATGCCCGCGCATACTCAGTTTCTCTACACCCGTCCGCGCATCCCACACTTTGATCATTGGTTCTTCGCCGGCCGATACCAGTTGCGTGCCGTCGGGGCTAAAGGCAACTGCATAAACACCGCCGGTATGCCCGCGCAAAGTCAACTCTTCCTGTTCCGTGCGCAAATTCCAGATTTTGATGGTCTTGTCAGTGCTACACGACGCTAGCCGCGCGCCGTCGGGACTAGTGGCGACGCTGTAGACACCGCCGGAATGCCCGCGCAGGGTCAACTCGTCCCGACCGGTCCGGGTATCCCACACTTTGATGATGTGATCGTAGCTGCCCGTCACCAGGCGAGTCCCATCGGGACTATAGGCGATCGCCTGGATCCCTTGCGAATGGCCATAGAGAGTCGCCGGGGTGCCTTGCGATTGCCGATGTGCGTAGCGCCAGCCCCAGCCGCGATGTTTGACGGGGACACGCGAGAGAAAATCACGAGTGTTTAGAACTTCGCCGGCCGGCCACGAAGCGCGGGCGAGCAAATAGTCGGAGTGAGCTTGAATGTTTGAGGCCAGCTCGTTCGCTTGTTTCACCTTGTCCAGTTCGCTATCGCGCTCGATCAGAGCCTTTTGCAACTCGTTGCGATGGGTCGCAAAAATTGATGACATCCAAAGCGACGCCACCGCGGTTCCGAACAGGACCGTGGCAATAGTCGCCACCAGCGCCGCCGCCGCCGGCCGGCGCTTGGCCCATTTCATCGTGCGCTCGATAAGGCCTTGACGCCGTGCCCGGATCGGCTGGTCATTCAGATAGCGTTCCAAATCTTCAGCCATTGCTTTGGCCGTGGCGTAACGATCCTTGGACTCCCGCGCCGTCGCCTTGTGAACGATGGTGTCCAGATCGCGCGGGATGTGCCGATCGACCAATCGGGGTGGGGGCACGCTCGATTGCGTGACCTGCTCGATCAGTTCCATTTTGTCTTTGGCCGCGAACGCCGGCGTCAGCGTCAGCATTTCATACAGGGTGACACCGAGGGCATAAACATCGCTGCGGGCATCGCTTTCGCCGCGAAACCGCTCCGGGGCCATGTAACGGAGCGTGCCGATGATGTCGCCGGTGCGGGTCAGGTCGGCGTCGTCTTCGAGCTTGGCCAAGCCAAAGTCGGTGACCCAGGTCGTGCCATGAATGTCGAGCAACAGGTTTGACGGCTTGATGTCCCGATGCAACACGCCCTGATTGTGGGCATAAGCCAGCGCCTCGGCCGCCTGATGAATGATCTTGGCGGAGGCACGGAAGTAGCGTGCTTCGGGTTGCTTCGCCAAAGTCGAGGAATCGGAACTGAAGTTGAACGGTGATGGCGTACCCGCTGATTTGGCTTCGATGCGCGGTGTGTCATTGCCGCTGGCCGGTGCGAACGTCGCCGTGAGCAGGTTGTTGGCGACCTCGCTGGTGGCGATGACTTTGGTTTGCGATCCGGTGCGAAGCTGTCGAATCTCTGCCAATACATCATCCAGCGGCTGGCCGTGGATGTACTGCATGACATAAAAGTGCGTGCCGCAGTCCGAGCCCACACCGAATACCGGAACGATGTTGGTGTGATGCAGCCGGGCCGCCGCGCGGGCCTCGCGGCGGAACCGCTCGACGTGGTCATCCTTGCCGGGCGTGGCCGGCGGCAACACCTTCAGCGCGACATGTCGGCCCAGCGATTCCTGCACCGCTTCATACACCACACCCATGCCGCCGCGGCCGATCTCGCGCAATACACGATACTCACCCAGCCGGCTCGGCGGCGGCGCGGCCGTAGTGGTGTGGTTGGCCGTCCCGTCGCTTGGCCGAACCTGTTCCATCATCAACAGGGCGCCGAACACTTCGCGAATCTCATCGGCCAAATCCGGGTGGGCGCGGGTGTAGTCATCTATTGTGACGAGTTCGCCCCTACGCAAGCGCGTAAGGAACTCATCCGCAAGCACGTCGATGGAGTTCTGTTCGTCGGACATGTTTATTGTCCTAGTTAGTCGCATTCCCGTTGATTGGCCCCAAAGGGGCCGCCGTCAATAGCCAGGGGTGGAGCGTTTCGCGGAACCCCTGGAAACGATTCCCCCAGAACTTCTTAAAGCCCTGAAAGGGCGGCCGGTCACGGTCGCCCAGTTGGGGCTCGATCGAGTTTTTGGCGCACGGCTACCAGGGGTTTCGCGAAGCGCTTCACCCCTGGCTATTGACGAACGCCCCTCCGGGGCGAAATCCGCACACTAGTGCTTTCAGCGGTCACGCTTCTTTCAACATTCCCTGAATCCGCTTGAGCGCTCGAATGTACCTGTTGCTTGCCGCTTGCTTGGTGATATCCAGCAGCTTGGCCACTTCGTCGTTGCTCAACATCTCGAAGTGCCGCAGCACCAGCACCTCCCGGTCCGTCGGCTCCAGATTATCGAGCGCTTCCTGCACGCGCAACCGCAGCTCGGCCTTTTGTGCCGCCTGGCTTGCCGTCGTGAACCGGCCGAGCAACTGAGCCGCCAATGACGCCGACGACGCTTCCGGCATGCCGCGAAAAAGCGACACCTCGCGCCCGGCATCGCGCATCTGCGCGCCCAGATGTTGCCGATGCAAGTCGATAAGCCGCTGACCGGTCAATTGACGTAGCCAAAGATAAAACGGCTGCGTCGGGTCGGCAGCGAAGTCCTCGAAGCGCCGGGAATAATCGAGATAAGCCTCCTGCAGCACATCCGACGAATCGACTCGGCCGCTTAAGCGGCGATCCATGCGCAATCGCAACATGGCTTGGAGCCGTTCGCGGTATTTCTCAAAAAGCGCGGCCCGAGCCGGCTCGTCGCCTGAGCAGGCACGGCGCATCAACTCGGGATCATCATCCGCAGTGGGATTCATAGTGGCCCTGAGAATATATCCGGCCAGCGGCACGATTGGTACACATGCCATTTCTCCTCAACTTCGGTGTGCAGCGAGAACGAAGCGAACAACCCGCGAACCAATGCTCTCATAATTACCAACTTCTATTTTCTTATTTCCCGCTTGACATTGAATAACGAATAGGGTATATATGTTCAGTATCGGCGCGACACGCCGATGCACTGCGTTGTTCTCGCCAGACTCGGAACCAGTTTGGCTGGCACATCGATCGCGCGGATGGCTTGCCGTCTGTCCGCCCGGTAGTTGGATTCGACTGCGGCTGTTGGTGTTCATGGCTTGCGCGGAATCGGTTCTGGCCGTGCGAATCGTGAACGATCAACAACGAGTGCATGACGCATTCGCGCCAATGTTGATTAGCGGCTAGCGGATGGATGAAAGGTGATGCGGCGGGGCGTAATTGAACAAGCTCACAGTCGCTTATTCCTCTACTCCTCCTTCTCCCTCGCCAGCAGCGACTCCGGCTGAGGATCAAACTTCGGCGCGGACCCTATCACCGACGCGACCACGCGTGCGGTACCAGGATCGGTCTTCCAGTCCAATCGGAAGGCGCGACACAAGAGTCGGTCCCGGCGCGACTAACCAAAATCGTCTGCCGCATCACCTTTCGTGCGTGTGTACTCCTGCGCGCATTGACATCGCCAGCGGACCGACGCGAGGGACGCATGTCGGCTGTGCAGATGTGACGTTGATTGGCGCGGCTGTGGAAGCCGTGTGGATCGACAATCAAGGAATTGGCCGGCATGATGCCCCAACGGAGGACGTTTGAAATGAAACCGTGCGCGTTGGCCATCAACGTTGCAACTCATAATGAATCCGCTTGGCGGCCGCGAAATCGCGCTTCAATAGCGACTCGCACGCCCGGCAGCGCAACGCCGACTCAGCCTGCGCGACCAGTTCCAGGTCGGCTTTGCAGCGGCGGCATTGCGGAGGTGTCACGCCCTCGGCCGCACAAACAGGGCAGCGTTGCATCAGGCGTCGTCCAGATAGAACAAGGCGTCGGCGAGTTTTTCCGTCGCGGTCGCCAACCTCGGCGGGTCGCGATCTTGCATCGCGGTGCGAACGACCATCGAGAGTTTCTCCAACTCGACTTTGTCCTCGGCCGCCACCCGATCGAACAGACGCTCGGCTTTTTCCAGCAGCGCGCGGGCCTGGACACCTTCCCGTGCTCCCGGTTGCGGGCCGGCAACGAGGATCGGCTCATCAACGGTGTCATCGTCCTCCGGCGCGTCCAAGCCGAAACTGTCGCCCCACATTCGATCAATACGGCTGCGGGCGGAAACACCTTCATCGCGGGTGAACCGAGCAAGAGCATTATCAATAGTGATCTGTTTGCTCAGTCCGGTGGCTTTCTCTTTGGCGGCCACCTTGAGCGTTCCATCGAGCGTGAGATTGAGTTGCACCACCACGGGGTTGCCCGCGGGGCCGGAAATCAGGCCCTCCACCATGAACTTGCCGATGGACAAGTTGTTGCGGACGTCGTGTTCCTCGCCTTGGAACACTTCGATCTCAACTTTGTCTTGGCCGTCCTGCATGGTGTGAAACTGCTCGCTACGATTGGCCGGCAATGGTGCGTTACGCGGCACAATGCAGACAAAGCGGTGCATGAACGGCATGCCGAACTCAGTGATCGGTTCGACCGCGCGAATGCCCAGCGAGTGTGGCGTGATGTCCACCAGCACCGCGCCGACATCGGCACCCGCGACCAAACCGCCCTGCAAAGCCGCACCCATCGCCACGATGAGATCGGGATTCACCTCGCGGCGAGCCGGTTGACCGAGCTTTCCTTCGAGCAACGCTCCTACCAATGGCGTGCGGGTCGAGCCACCGACGAGCAAGACTTCATCGATTTGTCGGGCCACAACCTTCGCATCGTTCAACGCCCGCTGCACGCAATCGAGTGTCTTATTCAACAACGGCTGAATCAGAGCTTCATATTCCGCTCGACTGATTTCTTCGTTGAGATGCAGGGCGACGCCATCTTTCTCGGCGAGAAACTCCTCTTCGATCTTGGCAAACGGATGATCCGAGAGTTGCTTCTTTGCATCTTCGGCAGCGCGAAGCAAGCGAGCACGCGGAGCCAACATGCCACGCAGGTCGATCCCATGCAGTTTTTCAAATCGGTCGGCCAGCAGATTGAACAACAATTCGTCGAAATCATCGCCGCCGAGCCGGGTGTCGCCATGACTGGAAAGCACTTCGACCACACCGCCTTCGGCCAAAACGATGGACACATCAAATGTGCCGCCACCGAGATCGTAGACCAGTACATGCCGGCGTTCCGTGCGCTGCGGATCGTAAGCGAGTGCGGCGGCCGTCGGCTCATTAAGAATGCGGACAACTTCAAGGCCGGCCAATTCGCCGGCGGCGCGAGTGGCCTGGCGCTGGGCATCGTTGAACCACGCCGGCACCGTGATGACGGCTTTGGTGACCTCGCCAACTTGTGCGGCCGCCCGATCGCGCAACGACCGCAGGATCATTGCCGAGACTTCCTGCGGCGAGAACTCCTGATCGCCGAGTTTCACTTTCACATCCTGACCCATCAATCGCTTGACGGATTTGACGGTGCGATCCGGCGAAAATGCCCATTGGTTGCGTGCCGCCCGGCCGACCAGCAGCTTCCCATCCGGCCCCAAACCCACGACCGATGGGAGAATCGGATCGCCATCATGTTCCAAAACAACCGGCTGCCCATCGCGAAGCACAGCCACTTCGCTATTGGTGGTGCCAAGATCGATACCGAGGATCACGTCCATGTTGAATCTCCCAATTCTATTTGGCGACTTTCACTTGAGCGTAGCGAAACACGCGGCCGCGCCAACAGTAGCCCGCGCGAACTTCTTCCAACACCGTGCCCGACGCCTGTTCGTCATCAGCGACCGCTTCGAGTGCTTCCATCGTCTCCGGATCGAACGACTCGCCGACGGCGTCCACGGCCTCAAAATCAAGCCGTTGCAACGCCGCAAGCAATCGTTGTTGACTCAATTCAAGCCCGTCGGCCAACGCGGCAAGCTTGTCTTTCGTTTCGCTCGAAGGTGGGCCGCCGAACAACCGCTGAATCAAAGATCGCTTCGGCGCGGATTCTTCAGCGAATCGTTGCACCGCCGAAACCGCGCGTTCGAGGGTGTCTGTGATGTCCAATATCGTAGTGAGAACTGGTCGTAGTTCGTCGTCCGTATCAGTGTCTTCGTCGGCAGTGTCCAGCTCGCGCTCGGCGAGTGATTCCAGGGCGGCCGTCATCTGCTCACTCTGCCCGCGCGTGGCCTTGGTGAGCAGCTTCACTTCGTGGCGTAATGCCGTGAACTCGTTGACGAGATTCAGCGTAACATCGGCTTCGATCGGCTCGTCGCCATGTTCGCGCAGCCAATCGCGAAAGTCATTCAGTATTATCTCGATATGTTCATCTGTCATGTCATTCGCCGGCCCGGTACGCCTTCAACAATTCGCCAAGCCCAAGTCGCGGCCGCGCGGCCCGCGCATCCAACTGCTCCGCCAAGCCATCGAGTGCGTCGAGGCGATACGGTTGCGACAGTCGTTTCAGCAGGCGGGTGTCACGATCCTGAAATTGTTCATAAGCCGCACGCACTTCGGCGAATCGCGCGGGCTCCCGTTCGGGCGGAAACTGCCGCACCAGCTCGAGATAGCGTGCTCGAATCGCCGCGTCGTCACTGTCAACTGGCAAACCGAGAACCGCGTATGGCTGATTCATAGGTCGAAGGCCTCCTGCATATTGTCGGCAAAGCTCCCAAAGAATTCACGGAAGGCCGCACCGCCAAGACCCGCTTCGTGGTCGTGGCGTATTTCGGCAATCTCCTGGGCCAGACCCGCGGGCCGTTGTTCGAGTGGCAGCCGGTGCAACAAATCCTCGGCGAGCTGCAGATCACTGGAAATCCAGAAATCATCGGTCCCTGTCGCACGATCAAACCGCGCCCTGGCAATGTGGAACGGAAAGCGCGGGTCGGATGGAAAGCGTCTTTGCACTTCAATGGCGGCCTGGATGACAGCGGCCAACATATCGGCTTCGTACGCCGCGGTGAGAGCAGCATCAAAGTCCTCGGGCGAGCCTTCGCCGCTCCGCGCGCAATCAACCAGTTTTCGGCCCACCTTGGCCCAATGGCTTTTCCGTCCGGGATACTCCAGTTTTTCGGAATGCATGTCCGCGAACGCCCTAACGAACTTCGTGACGATTGGCAGCCGCAACTCACTGCTAAGTGCATCGTTGATAATTGGTGCGAGTGACCTCTTCGGTTCCTTTTCGCATCGGAATGTGTTGGCTTCGGCCAAAAGACGTACCGCCGCCATGCCGCGAGATTCCGCATCCAACTTTGACATAAACAATTCAATGGCGGCCTCATTGCCCGCCGCCCTTTCTAGCAACACCATTAACGGTTCGCCACGTTCCGGCACGTCGGTATCGATCACACGAGCTTCGTCCGCCAAGGCGCGAGCGCCCTCCAAATCAAGAACGTTGGCCCGCGCGCGCGCGGCCATTCTGCCTGCCCGCGCGGCATCATCGCGGACTCGCGCATCCAGCGGTTGGCGTTCCAACAACATCTTGGCGTATGCGAATTGCTCGGCGTATAGCTGATGCAGCTCGCACGCATCAATGAGCATTGTCAGCGTGTTATCATCCCGGTGGTGCTTCAACAGTCGCTCACCGGCCTTGATAATCGGGCCGATCTTGCCAAGCTTCATCGCCGTCGCCAACGCTGAGAACAGAGCAACCTTGAGATCGGGAGCCAGCTTCAGCGCTTCTGTCTCGCACTGATTAGCCGTTGGTTTACTGGCGGCAACCTTTGCCCTACCAAGTCCCCGAGGTGTCGACTGCTTCCGGCCCAAATGAGCGACATGCGACCAAATCATCGCCCGGGCGCGCGGCGTTTCGGCGCCAAAAATCTCGGGGTTCTGGGCCAACACCTTTTCGTACGTCAGCCAACTCGTGCGCGACGCTTCGTATTCTTCAGCTTGCTCGGCCGCCAAGGCACGCAGCGCGTCAAACGTCGGGTCTTCGCGCAGTGGCGGCATTGCTTTCGCAACGGTCGCCACGTCGTTTGCGTGCCCTCGTGTTACCACCGCCAGCGACAATGCTTCGACCACACGTGGCACTGCGTCCGGGCGCTGTGCCTGCAGATGCGCCAATATTGCGACGGCGTGGCGAATGGCCGAGGAGGGTGCTTCTGTTTCAATGATCCGCTGCAGACTCCGCAGTTCCGCTACCATTGGTCGGGACAGGAGCCGATCGACACGGCGACGCAATTTCGACTGTTGTTCCGGTTTCTGTTGATGCAACCATACCGAATCGAGGCTGGCGCGAAGGGGCGCTGCCAGTTTCGCGGGCAAACGCTCCATATTGAGCCGCTGCCAATTCTCGAGCGCTTTCGCATCATCGCCGCCATGCCACGCCATCAGTCCGCGCAGAAGCAATTTCCAATCGAGAAACGGCGAAGCAAGCCCTACTTGATTCAGCAACTCGCGAGCTTCATCATCGTTGTCATCATGAAAAGCCGTGAACGCGCGAATCACCGCCTGATGTGTCGATTGCAATTCGTCCGGCAGGATCGAGTAACCGTCTTGGCCTCGCTCAACGCTGGCATCGCAGGCGGCCGCTCGGACCGGGCCCGGTTCCGGCGCAAGCATCAGGGCTTCGGGCACGGCACCGCATGCTGCCAGTTCGCCAGCCAGCCACTGAGCCCGTTTCGGATTGCCAGACAGTCGCTGAGCAACTTTCCGAATCAAGTCCGCGGCAAACACCGTTTGCCCGGATGCACGCCAGGCAGCCACGCGCCCTTGAACCGCTTCATAAAGCAATTCGGGTCGGTCCGGCAGATCCAGCGCAAGTTGCACGGCCTCGGCGAAGTGCTTCTCATGCAGAGCTTTCTTTACACGCGCGTCGATCGGCGCCGCCGTGCGGTTGAGAAGTGTTTTGGTGCGCATCCGTGCCTCCGGGCAACACAGGCTGACACGTTGTAGCATAGCGTCATTCGCCCATGAGGAAACCTATGCCGCTGCGTACAGTGATGCTGTCGCCTTATCGGATGCCGGGCCATCATGCGCTGATGCTCGGCGCTGCCGACTCGACGGCCTGGCTACTCGCATGGCGACTTTTGTGGCACCCGTGCTTATTGCGACAGGCTGACCAACTTCCAATCATCGCCGACGCCGCCGATCATGTCGTGCCGCAGGCGGAAACCCTTTACGTTTTGCCCGAGTCACCAACACCGTACGTCCCCGAAAACTGGCCTGAGCTAGTGCGACAGAACGGTGCAATTGCGGTGTAAGCGACCGACAACTGGTCAGAGACTCTGACGAGACTCATAGCTGCGCTACCGACTTTCGACGTGTACGATGTAGACAGAGAGTGTTTCTCACTGGGCTAAGGCC
>JANNLP010000299.1:0-8199 GCA_031396905.1 Gemmataceae bacterium | reverse complement strand
CCGGAGACTGAGGTACTTGTTCACGCCGAACGAAGCTGCCATTGCCATGCCGGCCACGACCGTGCCGATGCCGATTAGTTCCACGGGATTCCGCCAACGACCGCCGACGAAGAGTGCCAGCAACATCATCACCGCGGCGATGACGAGAATCAGAAACAGCGAGCCGAATGCGCCAATCAGGAACCAACCCGTGGCAAACGTCCCGATGATGGCGCCGGCACACGACCAGGCATACACCCGGCCCGCAACGCGACCGGCATGTTGCCAATCGCTGACGGCCAACCGCGTCGCTTGCGGTGAAATCGTGCCGAACAGGATCATGGGCAGGAAGAACATCCCGCCGGCCGCCCCGACAATCCGCCAGGGCAGCGGCGATTCATCCCAGCGATTCAGGTAGGCGCGCACCCACTCGCCGGCGTCAGCAATGCCGCGATTCCATACTGACGCGTCGTCGGCCACCTTGACCGGCGAACTCATCAGCGTGGGCACCACAGCGTTGGTGACGATGATGAGCACTGTGAAGAATCCCGCCCAAAACAGCGACGTGCCCAGCGTTTCGCGTCGCGGCATGTGGTCGGCAATCCAACCGCCGAGCGTGTTGCCAATCATTGTGCCAGCCAGCACGACACCGATGATGCCGGTCCATGTGTAAATGGACACGCCGTGACTCGCCGCCAACAACCGGCTGGCAATCATCTCCAGCGCCATCGCGCAAAAGCTGGCGATGAACACCGTGGCGCAAGCGATGGGCACGGGAATGCGATCCTCATTAAACGCTGGTCGCGGCTCGTCAGTGGTTGCAGATTCCTCGGCGACAAGTTTCGTCGGCACCAAAAACCCCAACCCTGCCAGCACACCTGCGAAGCTCAGCACAATGGCCGCGATGCCGAATTCAGCCATCAAATAGAAGCCAGTGCAGAAATTGCCGATCAGACACCCCAGCGTGCCAAGCGCGTACACGGCACCGACGACGCGACCCGTTCGGCGGACATCTGGCAACAGCAACTTGATCGCCATCGGCGTGGTCATGCTCAACACAAATGCCGCCGGGAAGCAGGTGCCAAAGGTCAGTAGGGCGATTCGTACCTGCAAGGGCAGCCAACTCACGGCACCGCGAGCGGCAACAACCTTTGAAAATGCCAGCGCCCACAGCATTGCCAGCGCGCCGAACCAAATGAGCTTACGCAGCATTCTTCCCGAGGCGGTGCGATCCGCAAGCTTGCCGCCGTACCAGTTGCCGACGGAGATGCCGGCCAGGAACATGCCGATGACCGCCGTCCACGTTTCCAGTGACGAACCAATGACTGGCGCGAGCAGCCGCCCGCTGACGAGTTGCAAAACCAGCAATGCCGCATTGGCGACGAAAACAACCAGGCCGATGACGAACAGCCGAAGTGTGGGGTTGATGCGTTCGTGAATGACAATACTCCAAAGTCGATCAGCGTTTGGCGTCGAATCAGTGACACATTCCTGCGAGCGGGTATTGCAATAGAATACGCAAAGAGAAGTAAGTCGAAAGGATTGATTCCGCATGTCCCGTTCGCGTTACGTTGTCGGCATTGATTTGGGCACCACCAACTGCGCGCTCGCTTACGTGGATGCGAACGAAGGCGATGAAGCGGTGATTCGGCAATTGGAATTGCCGCAGGTCATCGCGGCGGGCGAGGTGGCCAATCGCAGTACGCTGCCGTCGTTTATTTATTTGCCTGGGCCAAACGAACAGCCGGCCGGGGCGATGAAGGTGCCGTGGGCGGGCGACCGTGACTTTGCGGTTGGCGAGTTCGCTCGCAACTTTGGCAGCCAGGTGCCGACGCGGCTGGTGTCGTCGGCCAAGTCGTGGTTGTGCCATCCGGGCGTGGATCGGCGGGCAGCCATCTTGCCGTGGAAAGCGCCGGAAACGACCAAGCACATTTCACCGCTTGACGCCAGCAAGTTGTTCCTGCAACATCTGGTCGAAGCGTGGAATCACCAAATCGCTGCGGACAGCCCGGCCGCCCGGCTCGACTTGCAGGAGGTGGTACTCACGGTGCCCGCCTCGTTCGATGCGGCCGCCCGTGAATTGACCGTCGAAGCCGCGAAGGCAGCGGGGCTGGTACACCTGACATTGCTCGAAGAACCGCAGGCCGCGTTCTATGCCTGGCTCGATGCGCATCGCGACCAATGGCGGAAGCAAGTCAAAACCGGCGACCTGATTCTCGTGGCCGACGTCGGTGGCGGCACCACCGACCTCACCCTCATTGAAGTCGGCGATGAAGACGGCAACCTGATGCTGACCCGCGTGGCCGTCGGCGATCACATCCTGCTCGGTGGCGACAACATGGACTTGGCGCTGGCCCACCATGCGGCCAAGCTCTTTGCCGATAAGGGAGTGAAACTTGATTCGGGTCAGATGCAATTGCTGACCCACTCGTGCCGCCGGGCCAAGGAAGCACTACTTGCCGACCCGAAGCTGAAGTCGGCCCCCGCAACCGTGCTGGGTCGCGGCAGCAAGGTCATCGGCGGCACATTGCAAACCGATTTGGTGCGCGGCGATGTCGAGAAGTTGCTCGTCGATGGCTTCTTCCCGGAAGTGCCCGCCGATGCCGAGCCATCACGGGCACGGGCCACGGGTTTGACAGAGCTGGGGCTCCCATACGCGGCCGATGCCGGGATTACGAGACACCTGGCTGCGTTTCTCAATCGCCAAGGCGAGTCAATGAAGGAGCGCAAGTCGGCGATCCCGTCGGCCGTGTTGTTCAACGGCGGCGTGTTCAAAGCCGAGTCGTTGCGAAGTCGCTTCAGCAAAGTCGTGGACGGCTGGGCCAAAACCGCCAAGACGGAAAAGACACGCACGCTGGTCGGCACCGATCTTGATCTCGCCGTGTCGCGCGGGGCGGCATACTACGGCCTCGTCCGCCGCGGCAAAGGCGTGCGCATCCGTGGCGGCACAGCCAGGGCGTACTACATCGGCGTGGAGACAGCATTACCAGCCGTCCCCGGAGCGGTGGCACCCATCAAAGCCCTTTGCGTGGCACCGTTCGGCATGGAAGAAGGCACCGAAGCCGATGTGCCGGGGCAGGAGTTCGGCCTGGTTGTCGGCGAACCGGTCGAATTCCGTTTCCTCGGGAGCAACGTCCGGCGTGAAGATGTGACTGGCACCCTGGTCGAAGATTGGAGCGACACCGTCGAAGAACTCGCGCCGGTGTCGGCGACACTCGGCGCGAAAGGCCAAACCGCCGGCCGCGTCGTGCCCGTGCATCTGCATGCCAAGGTGACAGAGTTAGGTTTGTTGGAACTCTCCTGCCGCAGCCGCGACGGCACGGAAAGTTGGAAGCTGCAGTTTAATGTGCGGGAGAAGTGAAGTAGTCTTCGGATATACTGAACGTGGTTTGACGTGGGCTGCATCCGAAGGCGAACCTTATAGTGCGGTTTCGGCTCGGTGCTAAGCAGACACAACTGAACGCGGAATCTCCAATGACCACTCAAATTGAAGCAACCTTCACCAACGGCGTTCTCAAACCCGACGTTGCGATGTCCTTGCCCGAGCAGAGTCGTGTTCGCTTGACGGTAGAGGCAATCGAACAGCATTCTCCTGAAAAAGCGCTTGCCGCACTTGAGTCAATTTGGGCTCGGCTGAAAGAGCGACCTATCTACGGCGATGGCGTCAAATACACTCGGGAACAGTTGCATGAACGCCGTTGACACAAACGTTTACTTTTGGGGCTCGGCCGTCGTCAACCCGCTTGTATGAATTCCGATCCATCGCTCCTTGCACCCGGTTTGCACATGGACTAATCTGATAGGCAGTCACTCGCAGTCTTGCTATTTTTCGGGAGGTCGCCATGCCTGTCTTGCTCCTTGCACTGTCGTTGGTTTTTGTTATTAGCCTTGAAGACCCAAAGCCAGAGCCGACGCGACTCAAAGAAGCGCGGGCAACATTGGAAAGTCTGGTTGACGAAGATTCCAAACTCAGAGCAAGTTATCGAGAGTTGCATTTAGAACACAAACGGCTATCAGGTATGGCTACGACTGCCGCAGCTTGTAAAGCCGCTTCAATTAACTTGAGGGATCCTGCGGCGCGAAGCGCCAACGGTGCGGAGGCCCATCGACTCCAAGGGCTGATCGACGCAGCCAAGCCGAACTATGACAAAATGGAGTCTGAGTTCAAGGAAAAGCAAAACGAATTGCTGGCAAAGGCCAACGCAATAGTGCCAACCGTTAAGTCGTTTGGTGAAACATCGAGCAAAGAAAATGTAGCCGATTTATTGCAATTTACAGAGTTGTTCATGTTCGATTCGAAACATGAAATGCCAAATGTTCAGGCCAGCGCGTCGTTCATTGACCAGGCAGCTTGGAAAGCGGCAACAAAAGCTCTTGCGAAACAAGGCAAAGGAGCGATTCCGGCACTAAAGAAAGCGCTAGGATCGACAAGCGTGGGTACAAAGTACGCAGCTGCCGTCGCGCTCGGTGAGTTAGGTCCTGTCGTCCATGAAGTTGATAAGAACATCGTAACACTAATCGGTGATATCAAATCAAAGACGCACAATACGGTAATGCTTGACCGGACCGAAAAGAACCGGCGCACCAAGGTCCTCGCCGACGCTATGGATAGCATTCGGCCGTCAAAGTAAGAGAGACCTTTACTCCAACTCCTTCATCCCACCCAAGTCGCGCTTATACAGTGGCAGGTGGCGGTAGTACACTTCGAGCGTCAGCAGCGACAGGCTCGTGGTGCACAGGCGGCCGCCGGCTGTGCCGGTGAAGGAGCGGTCGTGACGCCAGGAACCGCGGTTGGGGCCGGCGCTGTTGTCCTGCGTTTCGACCAGCATGTCGCGCATTTTTGGGTTCCACAGTTTTTGCCAGTCGTCCTGACTGCCGCAGAAGTGCATGACCTGGGTGGCGTAGTAGTAGTAATAGATTTCGCCGCGATCGCGTTGCGGCAGATTCTTCTTGAGGTTATCGACGCCCGCGACCATGGCCGGGTTCTTCGGGCCCCAACCGAGATACGCCCGGCATAGCAAACCCACGGCCGTCATGTTAAGTGAACTGCCCGGACTGACATATCCATAAGCGGCACCTTTTTGCGTTTGCATCGTGTCGAGGAAGTTGCCGACTTTGTAAAAGGACTCGGCCGGCACGCTCAGCCCGGCCAACTTGCCGGACTGCATCGCTTGCAGACACCAGCCCGTCATGGACGTATCGCCGGGTTCATTGACTTCGTAGCGGAAACCACCGGCTGAGTGTTGCGCCTTCACCAAATAATCCAATGCGCGCTGGGCTGGTCGCCGCAGCACCGGATCATTGGTCATGCCATACGCTTCGCACAATGCCATGGTGCAGATCGCGTGGGAATAATGTTTCGATTGGCCGCCCATGAGGCCATTGCCGGATTGCTTGTTGATGAGATAACGCAAACCGAGATCAACCGTCTTTGCATATTCGGCCGAGTCTTTGTCGTCGGGGTTTGGGCGATGTGTGATACCGGCGGCAAGAAATGGCAACAGCGCCAGCCCGGTCGCGCCGAATTCATCGGAGTACGCGCCTTCGACCATCGGCCAGCGGCCATCTTGTTTCTGTTGGCGCTTGAGCCAGGCCAGACCTTTGGCGACAGCGGCCTCGGATGCGGGATTGCCGCCGCCTTCGACAGCCATTTTTTCACGGGTGGCGCCTGATCGACCACCGAACATCTGCCCGGGGATCAACCGCCCGGCTAAATATCCTCCCTGATCGCCGAAGAGGGAGCCGAACCCCGGTTGATTCGCGTCGTTGGCGCCACCGGCTCCGCCGGCCATGCCGGGCGGCGGGCTGATGGTCTGCGGGGTGCCAGCATCAGCGTTCTTGATGCCGACGGGTTCTTCCGGACGCAGCGGCCCCGGCGTGCTGATCTGCTCGATGCGGTCGATGTTGTAATTGGTCTGCTTGGCCGGATCGAGGCCCTGATCTTCGTTGTTGAAGTTCTGCTTTTCCGGCGGCTTGTCATCCACGCGGACGGCAAACTCGTTTTCCGGCGCGGTAGACGTCGGTCGATCATTGGGCAACAATGCCAACACCGCAATGATGCACGCGGCAATCAGGTGAAAGCCGCCTGAAGCGAGGAAAGCCGGCACGGGCCGCTGCGTGGTCCGGTCAATGATGTCATCGCCGGGTTGGCGAAGCACAATCGTCGGTTTGCCGGCCATGTAGGGGTGTCCTATTCGAGCAGCGAGGGCGGCAAAGCGCTCTTCGCTAATTGTAACCGTTGCCGGGTTCGGGCGTCGGCAATGCGAAACCAGATCACGACGGCAACGACAATTCCAATGCCCGCCGTCAACAGCACAATCATCACCGGCACCGATAACATCGCATCATCGACGAGCGATGCGGGCAGCGGCGTCACTGTTCGCATTTCAATGCCGCGACCGATCAACAGCGGCACGCGATAAGTCTTACCCTGTTCCCGGTACGCATACACCTTGAAGAAGTAACCGCGAAACGTGACAGGCAAATTCAGTTGCTCTCCAACCGGAACCGTCGGCAACTGCCCCGTATGAAACACGCACCATGCGTAGCCGGGGTGCTTTTCCGACTTGATGTATGCTTCATACAAGTGCTCAATGCCATCGGCCGCCAGTGCTGGCGTTGGTCCGACATCGAGATTGCGCACCAACCGTCCTTCGATCTGCACGATCTCGCCGCGGTACCGGTTCACGTCAGTTCCGAGCAGTTGCACAAATGTCAGATCATGCCGCGCGGACTTTCGGAATGATTCTTCCGGCACCCGCCGGGCAAAACTCACCACCGAATCAAACGCCAGGGCTTCATCATGATTCTCGCGCTCATTGCGGACCGGCGCGTTATCTTCGATGAATCGCAACAAGCTGCGATTCAGGCCGCTCGCTTCCGGTGGAGGCGATGGCACCACCGGCGGATGGACTGCTTCCTGAGCACGCCCGGCCAACGGCATGAAAATCACAAGCCACACGATTCGTCGGGCCTTCGTCACTTGCCTTTCCCCAGATCGGGTGGCGGCACAAAGCCTACGGACTGAAACTTCGCCGCCAGGCACGCATCCATGATGTCGATCAGGCCGGCGTACTTCAACTTGCTATCCGCTTCGACTTTCACATTGGCCTGGCCAAGTTCCTGTTGTAAACGCTGCAATACGACCCGCAACTCTTTGATGTCCGCCACCGGTGTGGTCTTCTCCTTTTCGCGCACCGTCAGTTTGTCGATGCCGCCGTTCAGCGATTCCACTGCCACTGTTACGTCGGCTGGGACTTCAACTTCCGTCGACGATAACGCGAACGGATCAGTTTGCTCGGCTTCCTTCGCTTTGGCCGCACCAATGGCGGGTAGCGTCATGTCCATCTGCCCTTCGCCGGCGCTGGGCGGGTTAAACGTGAGAATGAAGAACGACAACAACTGAAACGTCATGTCCAGCATGGCCGGGATGGGGATTTGCACCTCGGCTTGGTCATCTTCACTGCGTCGTCGGCGATTTCGCATTGTCTACCTCGCCGTGGTCATTTTGGCGCGAAGCTGCATTCGTCGCAAACCGGCGTCCTGGCACTTTCGCATCACGCGGTACACCGCTTCGTACTCCGCATCCCGGTCGGCACGAATGATGACCAGCAACTCGGCGACCGCCGTGGTTGGGTCGCCGCCAGCCCGTCGCGCTTTCTCCGTCGCCCGTCGCTTGGCGTCATCATGCGCTGCTTGTAGGAACTTGGCGACTTCTTCATCTGTAATCAACGGCTTGGGTTGACCGACGGCCAACACCTGACCCGATTCGTTGACATTAAGAAACAGGATGTCATCGCTGGTCGCCTCCACCATCGGCTTGGCCGACTGCGCCATGGGCAATCGAATCGATTGCTCGACTTCATCCATGCGAAACGTCATGCACATCATAAAGAACATCACCAACTGGAGCACAAGGTCCAGCAGTGGAACAAGATTCGGTTCTTCATGAGCATTGCCGCCGGCCATGAGATTGCCTTTGTCTCTAAATTATTATCCTCAACTTCTTGACCCCGGAGGGGTCACAGCCCCGGGTCGCGCTTCGCGCACCCGGGGATTTCAGTTCCGCGCCACCACGACCCCGGAGGGGTCGCAGCAGGGCCGACCGTGCTGCGACCCCTCCGGGGTCGAAGGACCTTTGTGCTTTTGTTCCGGTGGTATCGCTGCGCTCAACCACCGGCTGGTATCTTGTTTACAGCCACTCGGTTCCCATGTCAGTCC
>JANNLP010000277.1:0-8426 GCA_031396905.1 Gemmataceae bacterium | reverse complement strand
AATCGTGGGTCTCGGAGTACCTCGACCCACCCTACGAGAATCGTTCCACCCTACAATCGATCCACCACCATGAAAAATCTCCTGACCTATATCTGTGTGATCGTTGTCGTCGCCGTTGGAGCGGGGGCGCATGGCTATGTTACCGGTCGTTGGTTGCCGCGAGGGCCGCAGACGGAATTGGTCATACCGGTCATTCCCGAAGCCTGCGGCGACTGGCGTTGTGAAGCCATTAAATCGGGTATCACGGACGAGGCGAATCTGCGCAACATCACGCGCAAGTACACGAACAACCGCACTGGCCGGGTGTTGACGATGTCGCTGACGCTTGGCCCAGCCGGGCTGACAGCCCAGCATACGCCGGAATATTGTTACACCGGCAGCGGCTACAAGGAACTAGGACAGACGCAATTATTCACTGCGCCGGGCCGAACAGCTGAGACCGGTGGTTTTCGCACGGCCGTCTTCCGCAAAGAACGCGGCGGCCTTGAATCGCTCCGCATTTACTGGGGTTGGTCCGCGGATGGCAACTGGTCGTCGCCGAAGATGCCGGAGCTGTCGTTTCTGAGCGGATCGCTTTACAAGCTCTACATCGTGTCGTGGAATGCCGATGTCACTCCGGAGCAGGACGCGGAGTTGCAGGGCTTCATGACCGACATGTTAAAGACGCTGCAAACCAGCCTCTTCACGTCGGAGCAACGCTAGACGCAACTTGAAGACCTCATGGACGAGGCCAGCTTCATGACGACTTACCCTGATGCGCCATGGATATTGCAGATGCCCCGCGCGCAGCGGCGAACGTGGCTGCATTGCAAGCGAGCATTTGATGTGATCGCGGCCGGCTCGCTGCTGGTGCTTTCCGCGCCGATTCTGTTGCTGGCGCTCGCGTTGGTAAAAGTGACGTCGGCAGGCCCGGCGATTTACTCGCAGCGGCGCATCGGTCGGCACAACCGACATTTCACCATTTACAAAGTGCGGACCATGCGTGTGGATGCCGAGCGCATCGGCGGGCCACGCTGGTGTGTGCCGGGCGACTCGCGCATCACGGGTGTCGGCAGGTGGTTGCGCAAGCTGCACATCGACGAGTTGCCGCAACTGTGGAACGTGCTGCGTGGAGAGATGAGTTTGGTTGGCCCGCGCCCGGAGCGGCCGGAGTTCATGCCGAAAATTCTGCCGTTTGTGGCGGGCTACGACGACCGCCATGCCGTGCTGCCAGGGATCACCGGACTAGCGCAGGTGCAAGTCGATGCGGATACGGATGTGGATAACGTGGCCCGCAAGCTGCGGTATGACCTGCACTACATCCGCCATCAGGGGCCGATGCTGGAAGCGCGCATCTACAGCTACACGATGCTTAAAGTATTTGGCGCATCGCTGCCAACGCTGCGGCGGATGATGGCGCTGGGTTTCGACGAGGAAATCCCAATCCAACACCGACGCGCGGCGTGACCCATCATGCAACCGTTCGTCACTGTCATTGTTCCTGTTCGCAACGAGGAGAAATTTCTCGGAGCAACGCTCAAGCCGTTGCTGTTGCAAGAGTATCCAACGGATCGATATGAGATTCTGGTTATTGATGGACAATCCGAAGATGATACGGCGGGCGTCGTCAGCCGACTCCAACCTGAGTTTCCGCAACTTAAGCTTCTCGACAACTCGTGCCGGCTATCCAGCGCGGCTCGCAACATTGGCATTGAGCATGGGCGCGGTGATTACGTCGTTGTCGTTGATGGTCATTGTGAATTGCGCAGTCTGACATACCTGACCGACCTTGTTGCCGCGTTTGAGCGGACGAAAGCGGATTGCCTGGGTCGGCCGCAACCGCTAGAAGTGCAACGGGCCACGCCGATTCAGCGAGCCATCGCGCTTGCGCGGGCCAGCCGGCTCGGGCACAACCCCGGTTCGCACATTTATTCTGACCGCGGCGGCTACGTGAAGCCGCAAAGCGTCGCGGTCGCCTATCGCAGCAGCGTTTTCGCACGCATCGGCATGTTCGATGAACGCTTCGACGCTTGTGAAGACGTGGAGTTCAACCATCGGCTTGATGCCGCCGGACTCACGTGCTACTTCGTACCGGAGTTGGCCGTGCATTATCGGCCACGTGATACGTTGACCGGCTTAGCGTGGCAGATGCAACGCTATGGACGTGGCCGGACGCGGTTATTGTTCAAACATCCTGAGACCTTAACTGCACCATCAATGGTGCCGGCACTGTTTCTCGTCGGATTAGCGACGTCGTTTGCGTTCGGCTTGGTGCTGCCGTTGTTCGCGATGATTTTTTGTATGGTCGCATTGATGTACTCGGCGGCGGTCGCCGGTACGGCGTGTTGGTTGGCCGGGCGCGGCCGGGCGGCAGAGTTGGCGCCACTGTTTCCCGCGGTGTTCTTAGCAATTCACGTGGGTGCGGGTTGGGGCGTGCTGGCGGAGTTCGGTGGCACAGTGTCACGCCGATTGGTAAGACGGATGGTGCCATTTGCCCGGTTGATGCGCCCGGCGTAATGCGCCGCTGCGAAGCGTCGCGAACAGGTGTTTGCGTTCGATTGTGTCGTTCAGGCAATCTATGCGGCATCGTATGGAGTTAACGACCTCGGCAATGGCGTCGCAACGGTTGTTGCATGATTTACAGTTTGGGACGGGCAGCGAATGCGTCTCAATACCTAACGCAACATGACGGCGTGAAGGTCCTTTGGTCGGCTGCCGATTTGTGGGGTGCAGCCCCGCATCGCATCCGGCGAGGACCGACCTTTGACGCACACCCCGGCGCCCGGCCTCGGCTTCCTAACCGTCTTATCCGATGGCGGCAGCCACCTCGGCGGCTACCTCATTACGAATCCGTGGGGCCGGCCGCTGGAGTTTCGGCTCAGTTCCGCTGTGCAACCCAACAAGGTACAACAAATCCTTTACGGGCCGACACTTGGCGTTTATCTCAGCGCCGATTTGATTGGGAAGACGCTGGTCGAAAAGGCGTCCACGACGGTCAGCCTCATCATCACCGATTCGCGCGACGTGCTGGAAGTCCGACGCGTACTCGAAATCCCGGTGGTGTGGGTTGCGCCGACCGCACATCCGGAAGCCTCACGACTGGCGGCCGAAGGGTTTGCCGTGCGTGACGCCGGGCCGACCCGCGGGCCAGTGCTGGTGCACCCCGAATACCCGGACGACGTGCCCGCTTGTGCGGACATGTTTCAACGCATCGGCTCGCTGGATCTGATGGAACCATTCGTCCGCGTTCGTGAAGCGATTGCAGAGGCTCGCAAAATGGGGGTAACACAGCGTGCCGCCGGCTGACGAAATGGATGCTTCGTCACTTGATATTGCAGTCGCCGCGCCATCGGTATTCGGCACGCGGTTTGATTCTCCGTTGACTGTCGGTGTGCGCGAAGCACGCTTATTGAACGACTCGCCATGGGCACGAACGCTGGGATCACTCGTTCCCACGGTGCGTGTCGAGGGTTGGAAGTTCCCGACGCCCGTTGGCGATGCGCCGTCTGTACCCGCCACGCCGCCGGGCGGCGCACAAATCCCGGATGTGCCAACGACCTTTCTGCAGAAGCTTGCCGCTCGCAAAGCGCGACCGATGCCGTCGCCTGATAATGTCGTCTTCAAGGATCGGCTGCTGTATCTGTTGCAGCCGCCGCTTGAGAATCTATTTGTCGGCAAGCAAGTCAGCGTGCCGTTTCCGCCATACCCGTATCAGCTTGAAGGCATGGCATTCCTGATGCCGCGACGGTCAGCATTGCTGGCCGATGAAATGGGTCTGGGCAAGACGATGCAGACCATCCTTTCCACGCGGCTGCTTATGCAATCGGGAATGTTGCGACGCGTATTGTTGGTGTGCCCGAAGCCGCTGGTGTTCAACTGGTGCCGGGAGTTGAAGTGCTGGGCACCGGACATGCCGATTGAAATCATCGCGGGCAACACCGCTTCGCGCCGGGCGGCCTGGACGGTGTCGAATGCGCCGTTCAAGATCGTCAATTACGAAGTGCTGACTCGCGATTACGATCTGATCAATGATGAAGCCGTGCGCTTTGATCTGGTTATTCTCGACGAGGCCCAGCGCATCAAGAATCGGGATTCCAAAACGGCCCAGTCGGCGTGCGCGCTACGCCGTGATCGCAGTTGGGCGCTCACTGGCACGCCCATCGAGAATAAGCCCGAAGACTTGATCAATCTCTTTGCTTTTGTTGATGATGGCCGAGTGCCAGCCGAGACGCCGACGAAGCAACTCTCGTCATTGACCGCCGACTGCATCCTGCGCCGCACCAAGGACGATGTGTTGAGCGATTTACCCGCCAAGACCGTCACCGATGCCCATCTGGAAATGACCGCCGCCCAGCGCGAAGCGTATGAGATGGCCGAGCAGGACGGCGTCGTGCATCTGAAGGAACTTGGCGATACGGTGAGCGTGCAGCATGTCTTTGAATTAGTCATGCGCCTCAAGCAGATTTGCAACTTCGATCCAAAGACAGGCGAGAGCTGCAAGCTGGAACGGCTGATGATCGATGTGGCCGAGGCGGCCGAGAGCGGGCGCAAAGCACTCATCTTCTCGCAATGGGTCGAGCCGCTGGAACGGCTCGCCGCTGAACTGTCCGAGTTTGGACCGATGCAGTATCACGGCCGGATTCCGCAGCGCGAGCGAACCGGCATCCTCGACCGTTTTCGCGATGACAAATCCAAGCACGTATTGTTGATGAGTTATGGCACCGGCAGCGTCGGGCTGAATCTGCAATTCGCTAACTACGTGTTCCTGTTTGACCGCTGGTGGAACCCGGCCATCGAAGATCAGGCCATCAACCGTGCTCATCGCATCGGCCAAAAAGAACCGGTATTCGTTACACGATTCATCACTCAGGACACGATCGAAAATCGAATCGCCGAGATTCTCGACCGCAAGCGGCAACTCTTCGACGAACTGATCTCACAAAACGGTCCGCCGCCACGCCTGGGCCTCAGCGAAGAAGAAATCTTCGGCCTCTTTTCGATCCCACATCGCCAACGAAAAGCGGCGGCGTGAAAAAAGCCCAAGTGTGGCAGCGGGTGGGCTTTGAGGCGTCACAGGCGGCGGTATAATGCGGTTACCGGAGATTGACAATGTCCGCGCGCATAGCTCAAACACGTCAACGCGATATGGACGCGATTCTTCAGCGCGGCGGTCATCAACCGCGGCTGATCAAGTGTTCGGAACCGGAATATCTATCAATCCAATCCAATCTACGCTGCGAATTTGACAACGGCATTCTGGAGGTGTTGCCCATGCCGATGACCTCGCACCAGATGATTCTTGCCGTGCTTTTTCGCTTGCTTGACGAGTACTTCAATGGCCACGCTCTGGGCACAACGTTGTTTACGGGCGTGAACGTGCAACTTTGGCCGGGCAAGTACTGCCAGCCGGACATTGCGTTTATGGCGACCGAGAATGCCGACCGAATTCACGAAGAATACTGGGAGGCGGCTGACTTGGTGGTCGAAGTTGTCAGCCCTGATGCCAAGAGTCGCCGCCGCGACCTTAAGGACAAACGGCTCGACTACGCGAAAAGCGGAATTGGCGAATACTGGATCGTGGACCCAAAGAACGAATCCATCACCGTACTCACCTTGAATGACGGGAAGTACTCCGTCCATGGTGTGTTTGGTTTGGGCGAGACCGCTCGATCAGCGAAATGGCGTAGTCTGAAAGTACCTGTTTCCGCGGTGCTGACCATCGGCGGACGCGGTTTACCGCGCTAGATTAGTTGCTCACGGCAAATTCACCGATTGCAAAGCCCACCCGTTTTGCAACGGGTGGGCTTTCCCAACCGACTACTTCTTGATGTCTTCCACCACGGTCACGCTGTGCGTCACGGTGTTGGCGCCATCGCGATAGGTGACGGCGGCGGCACTTTTCAGGCAGCCCAGCACGTCGAGCAGGGTTGCCACCTGCGCGGGGATGTCTTCCTTGCGCAAACCTTCGGGAGCGTTATCCTTCACTTCCTTTAACAGTGCGGGCACGCCCAGCTTTTCCACCCACGGTCGTGCCGTTTTCATCAGGCCGGCGAAATCGACATAGGCGATTTCGTGAATGGCATTGCCATTGGCCAGCGCCTTCCAATTTCCAACGAGCGGCTTGCTAGTATGCAGCCGCGCTGCATGTTGCATCGACATCGAGATGCTCATCATAGACTTGGACACGGCGATGTTGGGTTGAATGGCAGGGTCCTGGCCCATCGGCGGCACCGGCCAATAGAAGGCGTTAGCCGTGCCGACTGCCTGGGTTTTGGGCGCCGGCATTCCATCTTCCGGGATCATTCCGCCGCCAAACGTCCGGGCTACGTCGAGAAGATCGTTGACGAGCTTGCGATAGCCCTTGAACGACTCCACCAGCTTCTCGGCATCGCTGACGCCGAACAGGAATCCGACTTCCAGCATCGGCAATTCACTGCCTTCCTGATCCAACTCCGGAAACCACTTCTTGCTCGACCACTTGCTATCGAGAACCAGCCCGCCCTGGGCATCAGCGAGGGAAGGGAGGAACAGGCCGCCGGTGATTTCGTCGAATCGCTGCAGGAACGGCATCGCCTGCTCCATGGCGCCTTTCATCTGGTCCGCGAAACCCATCTCTTCCGCGGCCGCTTCGCCATGACCGTAAAAGACCTTGAGCCACTTGACAATCTTCTTATAAGCGGGCGTGGCGTCTTCACCACGGCCGGCGAGCGCCACGAGCGGCGTGCCGCCCATGTTGTCGGTCATGGTTAATGGCTTGTACGCGGTCTTGGTGTTGAAGTGATAGTCGTAGCCCTCCGCACCGGTGTCAGTGAGGAACTGGAATCCCATGGTCGCGAACGGTTTGGGCAGGTCCTTCTCAAATTCTTTGAACATTGCGTCGAGGTCTTTGACAATCTTGCCGCGGAGTTCTTCGCTGAGGGGCGATGATTCCAGACCTTCCTTGGCCTGCTTGACCATGTCGGCAAGATCCTTCGGCGACGTGCCCATGGCCTCGGCAAACTTCATGCTCGTATAGCTGATCGAAACGAGGCGCTTGTCCGCGAATTTGGCCAGCGGGGCGAACTCGGGCAATGTCGCCAATGCCGGGCCTTGCCCGAACTTGGCGATAGCGGAATTGTCGCTGCCCATGCACAACAACACGTATTCGCCCTTCACCGCCAACGTCACCTTGACCTTGAGCGCCTTCAGCTTGTCCACGAGTGGTTTGAACTCGTCCTTCTCGTCTTCGAGATCCTCAATCTTGGTTTTCTCCCACGGCACCATGGAGCCATCAAGCGACAACACAACGGCGTCGGCGTCACCAATCTTTTCGCGTTTGAGACGACCCTGTAATTCCTTTGGCGCTTTTTCCATCGCCTTGTTCAACGCCGCTTCGAGCCGTGGCAGCAGGTTCTTGACGCTGTCGGGCTTGGTACTGCGGAATCCAAAGACAATGTCCGGCGCGACGATGTCATCCACCGAGTCTTTCATCCCGGATAGCAGGGCTTTGAGTTGACCCTCGGGTGAATTGTCGCCTTGCATGCGCATCATCATTTGATTCATCTGGATACCGACGGTCATTTCGCTGGCGAGTGACAACAATTTGGCCATGTCCGCGCCGCCGTACGAGAACATTTCGTTGCGGAACATGTCGTGCAGGACGGCGTGAAGTTCCTGATTTTCCGGAGCATGCATGAAGGACATCATCAGGCCAAGCGGGTTGCCCGGCTTGTGGGCCTGTTCCATGAGGTGCTTCAGCGCCATCTTGGCCGCGGGCATCGCCTGCAACTTGGCATAGGCGTTACTTTTCAGGAATGTGTCAATCTGTTCGCCGATACGGAGGCTCGACGAATAGAACATGGCGTCGGCCGGCACCTTATGCAAGGAGCTATTCGGCGACTGTGCCGGTGCCGCGTTTGCCAGGGCAAACAGCGCGACAAAAACCAACCGGCCGGGGAAACGAGCGTGCATTGAACCAACTCCGTGGGGCTACTTTTGACGTAGATATGTTAACAATTCTCGGTGCTTTTGGCTCAGAATCGTTGAAATGTGCGTATTTAACTCAGATTCGCCAGTTTGCGGCCAATCCACTCGGTCGTCACCAAACCGACGAACAGCAGCCATGCGGCCGGTCCCCACAATAGGACTTCCTGCCGGACGGTGAACTTGGCGTACTTCGGCTTCACGCTTTGTGATAGTCGATGTAGGTCTTCCTCCCGATAGAATTGGCCGCCAGTGTCGTTGGCCAGTTTGCGCAGCGGCTGTTCATTCAATCCCGCGGGTTCAAGTTCGTGGCCCGGCGGCAGCGTAACCTGATAATTGAGTGCGCCGGTTTCGGGTTGCTGGACCCGCAACTCGAAGCGACCGGCGGCGTCATGCGGCAATAACGTGCGGTATTCGCCGGGCCGCCCGGGCACGGGATCGAGCATCAACGGCCGTATTGGCCCAGCCGGATCAAGCGGTTCCAG
>JANNLP010000263.1:0-1668 GCA_031396905.1 Gemmataceae bacterium | reverse complement strand
GAAACACGAATTGCGTGAGTGTCTTTCGGAATCGCATCCACTTGAATCAAAGCGAGGTCGCGCTTGGTATCTCGGGCGATGACCTTGCCTTTGCCGGCCGTGCCCGCGCGAATCTTGTCCGTATAGTGCGTGCGGTCGTTGATGGGGCTGCCATTTTTTTCGAGGTCAGGAAACAGGACAAACACAGTTGGATCGTCGCCGACGACATGGTAATTGGTGATGATAATTCGATCTTTCGCGTCAATCAGCGTTCCTGAGCCGACGCGGGCGCTCGTCGAACTGACTTTCGCGTAAACCCACACTACCGACTTGATCGAGCGCTTGTAGATATTTCCCTTGTCGGCCGGTTTGGATTGACCGAAAAGCGTCAGCGTTCCAAACGAAATTGTCAGTAAGACGGCCAGAATTCGACGCGGCATAGCGTCTCCGTAGGTGATGTGGTAATGATACCGGTCGCAAGACGGTGAGTCAAAGATCGCGAACGGCATTGCCTGTGCCGGTTGCGCTGTTGTGCTAGTTTCGTAGGCTGAGGGGAACTTTAAAGGGCCAAGCGCGTGAGTATTGTATCGGCCGCTATCCTGTTATTTCTCGTCATCGATCCTCTGGGCAACATCCCGTTCTTCCTGGCGTCGTTGCGTGGCGTCGAGGCGAATCGGCTGAGTCGGGTCATCGTGCGTGAGCTGTTAATTGCATACGGTGTCATGGTGGCATTCCTGTTTGCCGGCCGGCCGCTGCTCGACGTTCTCGGCATTTCCGATCCCGCCCTTACCATCGCAGGCGGCGTCATCCTGTTCCTAATTGCATTGCGCATGGTTTTTCCGCCTACAGAAGGTTCGGCTCACGAAGACGTTGCGGGCGAGCCATTCATTGTGCCGCTGGCCATACCCTACGTGGCAGGCCCGTCGGTCTTAGCCACCGAGTTGCTATTGATGAGCCGCGAGCCGACGCGCTGGGGCAGTTGGCTGATTGCTCTCACGATTGCCTGGGCCGCAACGCTCATCATTCTGATGCTGGGCACCAAGCTTCGCACTTACCTGGGCCAGCGCGGCATGATCGCCATCGAGCGACTCATGGGCATGCTGTTGGTCGCAATCGCCACGCAGATGTTTTTGTCGGGCATTGAGAGGTTTGTCAATCAGCTCCACGCGCCAGTTCCGGGATCTTAATTGCCGATCATGCGCTTCATCGCTTTGACCCATGCCGGCACGGCTGTCTTCGGTTCTTCGTCGCCTTCGTATTCGAGCACTAAGTAACCGCGATACTTGGACTCGCGGAGTATGCCGAACAGCCGTGCGAAATCGGCTGGCTGTTTCTTTTGACCGGCGAATTGTACTTCCGTTTTCATCTGCACATTCACAGCGCGTGGTGCGACTTTGGCGATGTCAGCATAAGGGTCCGCCGTGCGGAAATTACATGTATCCAGATTGACGCCAAACCACTCGTGATTCACTCCATCGACCAACGCCAACAGTTGAGCGGGTGTGGAAGTGATGCCGCCATGATTTTCAATTGCAACGACCACGCCATGCTTCGGAGCAAAGTCGGCCACTTCTTTCAGACACTCGATGCAACGATTGCGAGCAGCATCCTCTGTGTCACCTTTGGGTACGTTGCCAGCAAACACGCGGATGGTCTTGGCTCCCAAGTAGCCGCTGATTTCGATCCACG
>JANNLP010000256.1:0-3873 GCA_031396905.1 Gemmataceae bacterium | reverse complement strand
AACCCATTTATGGCCTTCCAAGTCAAGAGGCGTGGAGGAAGCGTAGAGACCCTGAAGTCCCGGGTTGAGGATTGAAGAATCACGAACTTGGTGATGGCGCCCGACACGCCGGAGCGGTTCACGTCAGCGATCTCTGCCCGATGCACGCGGCAGGACCAAACCCATTTCGACGGGTCGGCCAACGACCTCTTCCGAAGTCGATGACTGCGCGAGTCGCCTCGCGCGCCCGAGAAGCTCCTCCGTTCCGTCGGTTGGCGATTCAAAAGGCGGGGTCAGTGCCCCCGTTCGTCGCCAGCTCAACCGACAGGTGCCGCGGGCAATCTCCCGAGGTTCGTCACTCGTTGTTGGCGTCGGTCGGGCCGAGGGTCTCATCCATCCGTCAGGGGTCCGGGATCAACGGCGTACGAATGTCAGAACGAGATCAACGTCTCGATGCAATTCATTCGACCACGCTCGCCCGTGATGTGCCCCAGTTAGGCCGGCGACTCCCCGGCATCCGACCAACGCTCAGCTCGCCAAAAATCTCTTCTCCTCAAAGGCTTCTTGTTTGCGCCACAGATGATAGACGGTGCGCGCCAACCGCGCTGCCAGCGCGCCCAGAGCACGCTTCTTGCCGATCTTGCGTTCGCGTCGCCTCAGCCAGGTCTTGGCTTTGGGCAACAAACGGATGAGCAGGCAGGTGGCTTCACTGAAGGCCCACTTCAAATGGGCGTTGCCGATCTTGCGGCCGCCGGTGCCTTTGAACTTGCCGGCGCTTTCGCGGACACCGCTGACCAACCGCGCATACGACAAGAACTGACCTTCCTCTTCGAAGCGACCGATGTCGTGCACTTCGTAGAGCAGAGTCAACGCCAACACCGGACCGATGCCGGGAACGGTGCGGAGTCGAGCAAACGTTTGCGGGTCATGGACCTTGGCCGTGCGGACCAGTTCGCTCTCCAGGCGTTTGATCTGTTGATCCAGCGCGCTGACCACCGCCAGGTCGGCTTGCAACATTGACTGGGTGCTGGCATCAGCAAACACCTTCAAGTCGAGATGCGCGCGGTTGGCGGCGTAGCAGAGTTTTTGCGCCGGCGGCGTGAGGTTGTACTGCAGGAAGGTCATTTGCAAATGGGCCAGCAGCTCGGCACGTTTGCGGACCAGGTAACTGCGACGACGCAACAAGTCGCGCGTCGCTCGCATGGTCTTCGGGTAGACGTAAGCTTCGGCGAAGGTGCCGCCGCGCAGCAAACGTGCCAACTTCTGGGCATCAATGGTGTCGGTCTTGGTTTTGCCGCCATGGATCGCTTTGAGATACAGCGCGTGACCGAGCACGAAAGGGATGCGCTGCTCAGCGCACAGATCGGCCAACCAATACCAGGCGAACAGGCACTCGCAACCGACCACCAGCCCATCGCGATACGGCGCCAGCGCCGACAACAGTTGGTCCGGCTCCGGCGGCAGCGTCGCTTCGCAGACAATCACACCGTCCCCGTTCACGACGCACAGGGACAGGGTTCTGGTGTGCAGGTCAATGCCACAATAGAATTGATGCTGACCGGTGTAGAATCTCATCGTCATGGCCTCCGGGGGGTGGGTGGAGCTCAAGCCCGCATCGTGGTTGAGCCGTTACGCGCGGCTCCGAAGATTCCACGTTGAGGCGAGTTCACCCTCGACCTCGTTTAACACTTGGGACAAGCTCTCGCCCATCCCTCCGAGGCCATGATGAGTATCCATTTGGTGCACCTGCCCGGCTCGGGCTTGTCGTGTAGTTTGAAGTCAGCCGGACGATTGCCCCGATGGGTGAGCGAGTCGTTCGTGTTTGCAGTTTTCATGGAATGGGACGTCGGCTGAGGTCGAAGAATGTGGCGGTTGTTTCGAGGCACATTTGAGCCGTGGCGGACCTTTCCCGGCAAGGAGTTCGACCTGCTGCGTGCCCTTCCCGGGAGCACGGCGACCGAGATTTACCGGTCGGCATATATCGACGCTTTGCTGCGGTTGGGGCGAACTTGGAAATGGCGGGCGCTGGTAAGCACCACCCTCGCTTTAGCGATGGCAAGCATCGTCTTGGTCTGGGTCGCGGCCGCGGCGCTTGGTCTGGCGCCGGCTGGGCGGTTCGTCTTGGATGTAGTATTCCACCTCGTCGCGGCGGTGGTCGTCTTCCATCCGCTGGCTCGACAACAGCAGCAGCACCGTCTTCCCTACATCCGGGCCGCGGTCGCGCAGCGGCTGATTAATTGGGGGTCGGAGCGGTATCCCGAGTTGCACGATTTGCTGCCGGCTCAACCATTCAATTAGAAGGAGTCTGGAGTCTTTTCTTTGTAGTTGAGCCTGATCGTGGTGCCCGAGCGGCTGCAGCAGCTTCGACAACGGCGCTGCGGTGGCAGCCAGCGACTTCATCCAGTTCCGGCTGCGGTTTGGCGGGTCGATTTAAGTTGAATATGTGGAGGCTCGGCCGAACATTTCGGGCAGGGTAGGACCATTCGATCAATGTTTGGCTAACTTCGTTTTGTTCATGGGCAGGGTACTACACCCGTTCGATCAACACGGTGCGGGTTGGGACGTTGATTTCGAGGCGGTGCTTTCGGAGCATCCCCAAACCGATGAGAATCACGTCGCCCGGAACGAATGTCGCCAACGCAGAGACGACCTCACCGTCAAAAGGCAGATTCACACGGTAGCCGTCTTCCATGATTCGCTGATTACCCGCCAATTGCGATTCCATTTCCACTTCGAATCGGGCGTTGACAAATGGTTGCAGTTCTTCCGGCAATTCCAAGTCGCCATTGAATCCACTATCAACGATTGCCGTCCACAAGCGCCCAGCGATGTCAATAGTCACCAATGGAATGCGAGCCGTCGTGACGGTCCTAGTGATCCCCGGCGACCTCCTTTTCGCTGGTAATAGGAATAGCCGACACGTATTAGAAACAACGGCGATTCGATGCCGTCGGCTCGCGCGGCGTCAATCGCTTCAAGACCATCGGTGCCAAACCAAACACGGCCGCTTTGCGGGTCAATCCCGACAGCGTGACCGTGCAAGGCCGATACGTCGTGCTTTCGCTGATAATCCGCCCAGGCGGCTTTGGCCTTTTGCGTGTCTTCATCCGTCCAATTGCTGGTCGCTATCATAATTCGCGTCTCCAACGTGCCACCGCCATTCTAGCAAACGAACGACAGCGAAATCTGATCCAAGGTTTGACGCCGGCTCCGTATCCATCAGTGACAATCAACGAAGATGGCGCTGATGTTGCCAGCGAGTTCATCCGGTTGCGGTTTGGCGGGTCAATTTAGAAAAGGGTAGAGGCCGGCGCGGAACGAGGAAGGCATCGGTTTGCCTGTTGCAAATCGGGTTCGCCTCGCTGCGCGTCGGCCTCCTAAACAAATGACTACGCGTCTTTTTCCATCGGCTTCTTGAGCGGCTGCAGGAAGAACGGGCCGCCAGACTTCTTGTCGTTGGTGACCTTTTCCAGATACGCCTCGGCATCTTTGCGTTTCGGGTAGGGAAACTCTTCCAGTGGCTGATGCGAGTTGCTGTATACGACCCACACCACCTTCATGCGCACGACCTTGGCGGAGCGTGAGCGTGGCTTCGTCGGCTTCTTAGCGGCGACCTTCTTCTTGGCGACGGCGACCTTCTTCTTTTTCTTTGGCTTTTCCTCGTCATCGTCGTCGTCACCGCCCTCCTCGGCGTCGGCTTCGCCACCTTCTTCGTCCCCTGAGGCCTCCTCGTCGCCGTCCTCGTCTTCCTCGTCTTCCTCTTCCTCCTCGTCCTTCTCCTCGACGTCGTCATCCTTCTTCTTCTTTTTGCGCTCGGCTGCGTCGCCCTGCTCGCGCAAAGTTTTCCGGTCCAGGGTGCGTCGCGCCCGTGCCATCAGGGGTTCTCCTCAGTCA
>JANNLP010000253.1:0-5173 GCA_031396905.1 Gemmataceae bacterium | reverse complement strand
AAGAAGTCTGGACGTCGTTGCGACTTGCTGGGCTTGGTTGAGCCATTCGGGTTTGGCGTTGTACAGGTTGGTCAGCGTGCGTTTGGCCAGTAACTTGGCGGCTCCGGAATCGGTTGGTATTCGGCGCGGATAGCGTACGGTGCCGATGCCGCGCTTGTCGGGGTCGTGAACGTAGCGTGCCCACGGGCCATCGGCCGAGCCGGAGAACTCCAGCGTCTCAATCTTCGTCCACTCCGGTGGGTTCAGCCAGTTAGATCGCAATTCATCGAGCGACTTCGCGGCGGCGGCGATGGACTCGCGCTGCTTAGCCGTTGAGCATAGGAAGAGAAATATTTTGGTCGTTTGCCAAGTAATGCCAGATGACATACTGAACCGAGCTACGGGGTAGAATGTCTCTTGGAAATCACGATTCCGCAGGTATATTCGATGGAAAAGCCGAATCCGTTATTGGATCATCTGAAAAATCCAAATTTCTGCGATGCGCTCGACAATGATGCATCAATGTCGCCCAGGCTACGCTTCCGTTACGAAGGTAGCCCGGGGGACTGGGGGAACATCGCCCGAACAATTTATGGCCCCAATCAACTTTCGGTCGCATGGTTTCCTGATGCGAATATCGCATTCCGCGACGACACAGAAGAAGTCTGGACGTCGTTGCGACTTGCTGGGCTTGGTTCGAAAGATGGTTCAGCAATCCTATCAGGGGTAGTCGAAGCGGAAATGATGGAGTGGCTCAACGATCCATGGAAGCATGCTGATCGCGCAGCGGTCATTAAGCATGCAATGGAACAGTCAACTTGGCTGAAGAGATTTCCGCTTTACACTGAAGAACTTTATAGCAGCGCTTTATTGGATTACATGCAACTCTTAGGAGTCCGACGTCGCCTTGCGCGTCCGTTGGCGGATGGAACAACTCTCGTGGACACCGACGCATCGGACAAAGTCGGAACACTCAACGTAATTCGCAAGGAGATAGGTCAACGAGCCGAAGGACTTGCGAAAAAAGGCCGCGTTGATCTTGAAAGGAAAGGAAGGTACAGCGTCAGCGATGAGTTACATTGCTTAATGACTATTGCCTATGCGCTGTCTCATGGTCGGGGCTGTGCGATACTCACGACTGATTTGGATATGGTCGAGATCTTCTACAAAGCCCAGTGGTTCTTCGATACGCATTACCGTGCATTCCTGGCCGCAAAACTAGTCAAAGAGGGTGTTTACGGAGAACCGATCGGCGTTCTCGAAAACACCCGAGGATATTTTGATGGCCCCGTGACGCTGTACCGGCGACCCACGCTCCAGATGCGTGAGGTTCTGCCAACGGAGTACGACCCTGTTCGCGTAGCCGTGTTTTATGTGCCGCCAGAGGGCGCTTTGCGCATAGCCCAGTTCCCGTTTGAGCGGAAAATGTTAGACATGCTCGAAATCAAGTCGAGGACTGGCGGTCGCTGTACCGATCTATTCGGCGTCAATAACATCCACATCGATCTTGGGCCGCTGAAACAATACACAGACGAATTGTGCCTTGGGGTCGGCTGTGACAGGTGCGAGTCATTCGAGGCACTAGATCATAAGAGTGAACTTGCGAAGCTCGACCTTGAGCACTCCATCGTTTGTTATGAGCGATTTGCTCGCTAATGAAAACGCCGAATTGCGACGGCTCGTCGGGATCGAGCAATCGCTCGAAAACTCCCGAGCATCGGCAAACAACCCGCCATTGAAGAACAGGATTTCATCCGCGCCGAAGTAATCGCCTTTAGCCATCGCTGCAAACAGGCTCCGCAGCATCTTTGTGAGTTTCTTCGGGTCGCCTTTGCTGGCTTCGACCGTGCGTTCGAATAGTTTCTTGGGCAGCAGGTCGATATCCTCGGCGAACATGCAGAACATCAGCTTCATCAGGAAGTGGGCCACCTGCGTGGCTTCGAGGCCACGGCGACGCATGTCGTCCGCGAGCTTGGCGTACTGGTAGGCGGCCAACTCGGTGACGGTGATGGTGGTTTGTTGTGGCCGCAAGTCTTCCGGGTCGGTGAAAAGCTTTCGCAGAATATCGAGATGGTGAACTTCGGCGAGATTGTCGAGCTTGAACTCGTGGACCTTTTTGACCGTGCCGGTGAAGTTGGTGTGGACCTCGAATCGGTCCATGTCGCAGACGACCAATAGCGGCGGGTTCTCCAGCGCCTCGCGGTATTGCTGAAGCTGCTCGTAGGCTTTGGCCAAGTCCTTGTGTTTGCCTTTGTACTCCCAGGCAAAGTGATTGCGGAACCAAACGTCAGCCCAGCCCTGGCCGCCGCTGTCTTTTTTCAAGCCGCGTTCAAAGGTGCAAAAGGCACCGTCCGGGTCGGCCGCGGCCGGCTTCGGTTGGTTCAGGACTTCGCAGAGATCAAGGAAATGCTGCTGACATGCCGACCGCTCAGAAAGCGTAACCCGTTTCCACTTGGCAATGAACTCGGCGGGCGTCATGGGATGAATGCGAAAGGCGTGGCAACGGCGAAGTTTGCGCTAGTTTACGGGGGACGCGCTAAGCCGCAAGCGGCACGGCGAGCGACTTCATCCAATTCCGTCTGCGGTTTGAGAGGTCGATTTGAGGCTCAGCTTAGAACCCCGCGGCTTCGCGCACTAGCTTCATCGTCGCCATTGCTTCGGCTCGCGCTTTGGTTGCGCCGTCGCGCAGGACTTGCTCGACGTAGTTGGGGTTCTTTTCCAGGTCTTTGCGTTTGTCGCGGGCGGGGCCGAATTGTTGTTCGATCTTTTCGAGCAACATTGTCTTGGCGGTGCCGTAGCCCATGCCGCCGGCGCGGTATTTATCCGCCAACGCGGCTTGTTCATCGGCGTTGGCGAATAAGGAATACAACTCGAACACCGTGCATGTACTTGGGTCTTTCGGCTCTTCGAGCAACTTGGAATCCGTGACGATGCCCATCACGGCTTTCTTCAGGGCTTTGCCTTCGGCGAAGATGTCGATGGTGTTGCCGTAGGATTTGCTCATCTTTTGGCCGTCGGTTCCCGGAACTTTCGCGCCGGCTTCAACGAGCATCGCCTCCGGCAGCGGAAAGACTTCGCCATAAGCGCGGTTGAACTTGCCGGCCATGTCGCGAGTCATTTCGAGATGCTGGACCTGATCCTCGCCGACGGGCACCCAACTCGACCGGTAAATCAAAATGTCGGCGGCCATCAGGATCGGATACGTGAACAGGCCGACGCTTGATTCGATGCCTTTGGCGATTTTGTCCTTGAATGAATGGGCTTTCTCCAGAAGTCCCGTGTTGGTGACGCAGGCCAGCATCCAGGCTAACTCGTGCACCTCGGGAATATCCGACTGGCGGAAGAATGTGGCTTTTGCTGGGTCCAGGCCCAAGGCGAGATAGTCCAATGCCACGTCGTGACTGCGTGCCCGGCGTTCGGCCGCGTCGGTCAGTGACGTCATCGAATGATAGTCGGCGATAAAGAAGAACCGCTCGGCATTCTCGGATTGGGATTCAAGATGCTGCTTCAGTGCTCCGAAGTAATTGCCCAGATGCAACTTGCCTGACGGCTGCACGCCGGACAGCACGCGGCGTTGATCCGGTCGCAGCTTTAGCGCCTGCCATTGCCGATAAGAAATCAACCCGGCTTTGCGATCTGTAATGGGTGTCGTGTCGGCCATGATTCATTCGTTTCCCGGTGGGAAGACAGCACCGATAGATTACGGGTTCGCGCGGCGTTTGTGGTTGAGCGTGCCTGTTTGCCACAAACGAACCCATCAATGAAGAGGCCCGCGGGCAGTTACTCCCGCGGGCCTCATTCCCCTTCCCCCGTCGCGTCATGGTTTGGGAACCGGCATCGGCAATGGTTGATTCGATAGCGCCCCGGCCGGCGGCAGTTGCAGGCCGGCGAGTTTCTTCTGATAGGCCTTGAGTGCCGGGTCGTCCGGCGTGTCATAGCCGCCGATGCAAATGAAGCTGTTGTTTTCCGTGTGCAGGACGTAGATTTCGGTGGCCCGATCGATCAACAGTTGGCCGCGCGGGTCTTTGAGTTGCCGCAACACTTCGGCCAGCACGTGGGCTTCGTTGGTGTTGGCGTCCAGCACCTGGCCGGGTTTCGTGCCGAACATCTTATCGACGAAGCCGACCTGTTTCGCACCGGGCGAATCAAGCTTTACCGCGCCCTGATAGGTTTTCACCATCAACGTGTAGGCTTTGCGGCACTTCAGCAAACTGTAGCTTTCGCCGGCATTGTATTCCTTGAGGTTTTCGAGCTTGCCCTTGTTGGGATCGATGGGCGTGGGCAGGAGCGGGTTGTGAACAACAAATGCGGTCTTGAAAGGATTCAATCCGCCAACGTAGCCTTGGCGATTGCCCGTCTTATCTTTTTCCGGCACCACGAGACCTTGGTGCATCAGCCGATCGGCGGGCGGTTTCTTCGTGCGAATCTCATCGAGCGCTTTGCGGGCCGAGTCCATGTCTTTCCAGCCGCCTACCAGCACGGCATAAGAATCCTCGATCTTAAACGTGCGGATGGGCTCCCACTTGGTGTCTTTGGGCAGGCCTTGAGCCTTCGCTTGTTCTTCGCGTTGCTTGCGGATGCCGGCAATGCGTTCGCGCTCTTTGCGGCGTTCTTCGCCGCTGCGGTCGAAGACAAATGCGTTCAGTTTGTAATCCTGCCGCAAAGATGTCGCCAGTTCTTCGGCAAGCTGCCCGGCTTCTTTGCCGCCGTAGCTTTGCACAAGAATCATCCACGTGCCGGAATCTTTGGCGACCGGGAACTGCGTGGCGAAAGCACTCCCGACGATCAGCAAGCCGATCACAGTCAGGGTTTTCAGCTTTCGCACGGCAACATCCTCGACGGGAACCATGTTCCACGAACGAGTGCGGCTATAACCAAGAGATGCACACCTGTCAATTTCGACCGGGAAGAGCGGATGCTGGCGCGGTGCATTTCTTGGCCCCACCGGGGCAGCCGCTAATAGCCAGGGGTGAAGGCTTTGCGAAACCCCTGGTAGCTGACATTACACGCCAATCGAAGCCCCAACGGGGCGAACGTTTCGGTCGCCCTTCCAGGGCTTCAAGAGTGTTTTGCGGCAACGTTTCCAGGGGTTCCGCGAAGCGCTCCACCCCTGGCTATTGACGTCGGCCCCGGTGGGGCCAAGAAATGCACCGCGCCAGCATCCGCTCTTCCCGGTCGAAATTGACAGGTGTGC
>JANNLP010000216.1:0-6841 GCA_031396905.1 Gemmataceae bacterium | reverse complement strand
GTGGAACGCGTACGACGCCAGTGCACCCGGCGCGGTTGCCTTCTATTACGGTTACCCGGCCAATGTCCTGGCGCGATCCGGCCGTGAACCGTTGATGACCAACTCCATTGAGATCATGTCGCTCAAAAAGATCGGCGAGCTGCGACCGCCAGGTTCGAAGTTTCAACAGGTGGTGACGCTGCACGAAATGGCTCATGCTGTGCATCACCGGTTGCTGGGTTTCGACGCTCCCGAGGTGAACACGACATTTCAGGCAGCAATTGATCGCAGGCTATACGAGTCGGCCAGCGACCGCACCGGGCGTGTGGGCAGACCTTACGCCCGCACCAATGCCAATGAGTATTTCGCCGAGATTAGCTGCGCTTATCTCGATTCCTGTTTCTCGTATCCATTCACATACACGGATTTGAAGTACCACGACCCGGCCGGCTTCGCGCTGATGGAATCGGTGTGGAAGCGCCCGGAACAGTTCGCCGGCCGGGTGAAGCCAATTGAAACACCCCGTTTCGGGACATCGCAACCCGCGGGCGGCACGATTGCGCAAGCTGGCACGCTTGTCGGTGCGGAAGCCGAGCGCGAGGCCTTTCGTCAACTGGATCGGGCCAAAGCGTTGATTCGGGAAACAAAGAAAGACGAAGCACGGAAAGCCTTGGAGTCACTCATCAAGACATATCCGACGAGCATGGCCGCCGGCGATGCCCGCAAGACGCTGGAGCAGACGCGATAACGAAAAAGCCCACCGGTCGCAACCGGTGGGCTTTCAGCGAGTGACTCAGTCCTTAGCGTGACACCAACACCACATTACGGCTTTCGCTGCCGTTCACGTTGATATCGCTGTGGAAGTTCGGGCGACCCGTGGTGTCTTCCGTGTACACCTTCCAACTACCCGATGCCAAGCTTACCTGGAACTTGCCAGCGGCGTCGGCTTGAGCCGGGATGTACTCGTGACCCGAAGCGCTGACGAAGCGTAACCGCACGCCGGGGATGACGCGGGAGTCACGAACCACTGTGCCGTTGATGTTCGTATCGCGGGACGCGATGCGATCCGGTCGAAGCGTCGCCGGGATTGGCCGAACGGGAATCGAAGTTTGCGGATTCACCTTGTCGGCACCGTACGGTCCGCCCGGAGCGGCAGGCATCGTGCGGTTTTCCAGCGGTTGATTCAATGGCGGTGGTGGGCTTGATGCTGGCGGATACGTCTGCTCCTGCGTGACTGGTAGATTGGCAGCCACCGGCGGGCCGGCGTAGTACTGAGTCGGCGCAGCGCACGTATTGCAACTCGGCGTCACCGTGACCGGATCGTAGTAGAACGACTGGCGGTATGCCACCACGGGCTGATAGCTGACCCGTTGGACATAACTCGTCACCGCGTCGCACTTCGAGCGGAGCTTGTACGATGTGACGGGCGTGGCCACCTGTTGCGAACAACCGGTGCAAGGATCGACGTAGCAGCTATACGTGCAAGATTGCACGGGTTCGTAATAGTACGAAGTGCGATAACTCGTGACCGGTTCACAACTCACCACCGGCTTGTATGTGGTGACGGGTTGATAGAAGCTGCGTTGAACATATGCCGTTTGCGGGCAGCAAGGCTGCGGGCAGCAGGACGAGGCGTTGCTCTGGTATGCCGAGGTCCGCGGCGTTCCGCAGCAGGTCAATTGGAAGACGTTGTCCCAGGCTGCCGAGGCGAAGCCGGGCGCGAGCAACAGCAGGCTCACCGCCCAACCGCCGGCTAATCGTGTGCAACTCATGGTGCGTTTCTCCTAGTGGGGCCGATCAAACCGGGGGCGCAGGCCCCAACCCAATGGTTTTGACGCCGACTCAACCAATCTAATTCGCTTTTGCAAGCGATCAAACGCCGGCCGGCTCCCCGAGTGCACATCAACCGCTCACAAGGCCCGCGCGACCGTCAGGGTTAGCACATCCCACCCCGACGCTCCAGATTATGCCTGAAAATAAGAGGTCTGCGGGGAACGTGGTTGCGTGAGTGTGGAACGTGGGTTCGAGATATGACTCAGTTCAAACTAAACTCCGGCGGGAACTTCCGATCCGGACCGCCGACGGCGGCGATCAGCTCGGCGGCGTTCGGGCGCAGGCAATCGATCAGGTTGATGAGTTGGCGGACGCGTTTGGTCACGTCGAGTTGTTCCAGCAGGCTTTGCTTCATTTCCGATGGGAATGGCAAGGCGAAGCTCAGCACATCGCACAATGACCCGACGGGCATTTCGCTTTGGAAGAGGCCTTTAATCTGATCGAGTGCGCCTCCGGCGGGTTTGAAGCGCGGGAACAGCGATTCGGAAAGTTCCTTGCGCAATGTCTTCGCGGTCTCCACGTCGTCAGGAGCGTTGTCTTCGAGCATGTCGGCATGGACGACGCGGTACATCTTGTCGGTGTCTTTCTCGCGCTTCAGCCGCAGCCGCTTCATGCCGCGGAGCAGGATGTTGAAGCGGCCATCGGGCAGCTTTTGTTCGGCGATCACTTTCCCGAGGCAGGCCACGCGATGGATTGGCGGCTTGCCTCCGTACAGCTCTTCCCAACCTGGCTTCAATAAAACCGATGCGATGAGCCGATCTTCCGTCAGCACATCGCCGACCAACTCGGTGTAACGCGGCTCGAAGATGTGCAGCGGCTGGACCACGTGCGGGAACAGCACGAGATTCGGCAGCGGGAAGAGCCGTGCCAGGCCGCGAAAATCCATCAGCTCGTCGTCGTCAGTCATCGTCGTCTTTGCGTAGAAACTGGTGCGGATCGGGCCAGTCAGCGGGCGGCGGATCAAGCGTGATCGTCGGAATCAATTCAGGATCCGGGCGAAGGTCACGCCGCATCATGTCCTGCCCTTCACGGAACACTTCGGTGAAGCACTCACTCATCGCCTGCCAAAACACAACGCGGTCCAAGCCGTGGTGCGGATTCGGATACGGCTCCATGTAGGCCTTGGCGGTGCCGAACAGCTTGACAGCCCCGCGCAGGTTGCCGTTGCCGAAGTGGTGCAGCGCCACGGCCGCCTGCAACACCGCCTGGTAAAACCGGCGATCTTCATTCGGGCACTCGTTCCACAAATCCTCAAGCACCTCGTGGGCCTCGAAAAACTCGCGCGAGTTGAACAACGACACCCCGGCAAGGTACAGTGGTTCATAGTCAGTGCGCGGTGGAGTCATAGTGTATCCGCAGGCGATGAGCGTTCGGCCCGGCCCCATCATCATAGCCCAATCGTCATGCTATTCACCAAACAAATTTCCTCGGCGACGCTGGCCCAAATGTGCCGAATGTTGCGCACGGGACTGGATGCCGGGCTGCCGATTGTGCGGGTGTTTCGCCAGCAAGCAGATCGCGGTGCCTACGCAACTCGCCCCCTGCTGAATCGTATCGCCACACGGCTCGCTGATGGCGATGGGTTGGCCGATGCACTTGAACCGGAGCGAGGTTCATTGCCGCCGCTCTTTGTCTCCATGCTCGCCGTCGGCGAAGAGACCGGCAACCTGGGCCTTACTTTGCGGGAACTCGAAGAGTATTTCGACCAGATGCACAAGCTGCGGCGCATGTTTATCTCGCAGATCGCCTGGCCGGCATTTCAACTCGTCGCGGCCATCGGCGTCATTACATTACTGTTGCTCGTGCAAGGATGGCTGAATTTACCCGACCTGCTTGGATTCGGTGTCGGCATTCGCGGAGTAATCATCTGGCTCTCGCTGGTGTTCCTCGTTGCCGTGATCGGCTATCTGATCTATACCGGGACGACACGGCAACTCCGCTTCTTGGCGCCGGTCGAAAGATTCATACTGGCATTGCCGGGCATCGGCGGCACCCTGCGTGCCGTTTTGTTGAGCCGCTTTTGCATGGGTGCCAAGTTGGCTCTTGGAGCCGGCATCTCGACAAAGCGTGCCATGCAACTCAGCTTCGAGGCGGCCGGCAGTTCGCTGTTCAACCAATCGTTCGAGCATGCCAAGAAAGGCATCAAGCGCGGCGAAACAGTTCACGAAGTGTTGTCGCGCTGCTCGGTCTTTCCACAGGATTTGCTAGAGATCGTACAAGTCGGCGAAGAAGCCGGTTCCCTGCCTGAGACGCTTGGCAAACAAGCCGTGAACTTCCAGGAAGATGCCGCGATTCGTCTGAAACTGCTGACACAATCCAGCGCACTGCTGGTCTATTTCCTCGTGGCGGCGCTATTGATCGTATTGATATTTCGCATCTTTTCGAAGGCGTATGAGCCATTGTTGAATAGCTGACAATCTACTAACCGCATGTGCGAAACGGCGCATTAGTTAATCTTGCGGCACCATGACCCCTCGATCCAAGTTGATCCTTCTTTTCGTTCGATAAGTTTCGACGCGTAGCTCATTAACCTTGCTGGTGATCGTGACGGCACCATTTGGCCATGTGCCGAGGAAGTCGGCTCCAGCGTCTCGATAGACCGCGGCGGCGTCTTTGGCTTCGCCGGTGGCGTTGTGGGCGACCACAAGTCGCGGGCGGACCCATGCCGCTAACTCGGGTGGACTGGCAGTGCGGCCACCGTGATGCGGAGCCATCCATACATCAATGTTGCCAATGCGCTGCGTCATGAAGTGCGTTCGCCCCTCCAAATCGAGATCGCCGGTTAGTGCGATGCTGTGGCCAGAATGGCGAATGATGAGCACGAGGCTACGGGCGTTTTCCGGTCCGGTTGGACCGGCTGCTGGCGGATGGAATACTTGAAGCTCGACATCGCCGGCTGCGAAACGATCGCCGGCGCGAACGATTCGTGTGGAAATGCCATCGCGGCCCAGACGCTGCACCACTTCGCGCACACCCGGCGACGGCTTTTCCGCAAACGTGGGGGTCAGATTAACCCGGCCGACATGGAAGCGCTCCATCAGTTGCGGCAAGCCATTGAAATGATCAAGGTCGGCGTGGGTGATGAATACCTCATCCAATCGACGAATACCGAGATGCCATAAATACGGTGCGACAATCCGCCGAGTTACGTCCGGGCCGGTCATGGCGCCGACATCAACAAGGATGGTTCGGCCATCCGGAGTTTCAATCAAGGTCGCACCACCGTGGCCGACGGCCATGAATGTCACGCGCAGGCCGCCCGGGTTGACATGGATGAAAGATGTTGCGATGCCGACGGCGAACCATGCTATTAGAGCCGCAAAGCCCGTGGTCAAGCGCTGTCTCCAAAGATAGATCGTCGCCAATACCAACGCGTAGAAGCCAATCAACCACCACAGTGCCACATCTCCGACGTACCAATGTCCAAATGGCAACTGATCTGCCAGATCGACCAGACCCGTCAAACCAGCCAGCGACCAGCGCGTAGCAAATGCAAATACGCCTACGAGCGGCGGGAAAAGGAATGCGCTAACGAGTAGTAGAAACCCGACCACGAGCGCGATCGAGGCCAAGAGAACTGCCGGAGGGCCGATGAGAATTGCAATTGGGGAAACTAAATGATATCGGGCCGCAGTCAATGGCAACACGGCAAGCGTGAGTATCGTGGTGACGGCATAGGCAAATTTAATCGCGCGCCATGCCGTTAATAACCAGCGTTGCCAATTCGGTCGAGCCGCGTCAATAAGTTCGCGCAGCGGATCGACAGGACGTTCTTCAAGCCATTTGCCGATACCCAGCAAAAGCACCGCAACGCAAAGAAATGAAAACTGACACCCGGCATCGGCAACGTCGCTGGGATTGAGCACAGCGACGGCGACCCATGCGAGGGCCAGAGTATTGGCAGGATGGGTCTTGCGCCGCAACACGATCGCGCCGCTGGTCGCGGCAAACATGATAGCCGCCCGCATCACTGGCGGCCGACCACCGGCGAGGGCACAATAGAAACACAATCCGAGTGCCACGGCAATTGAAGCGGGCCTTTGCCGTATTCCTAAACCCCGCAATATAAACCACGCGAAGCCCGCCATCACAGCCAGGTGTTGCCCACTCACAGCCAACACGTGGACCACGCCGGTGCGAACGTACTTTTGCCAGTCGTCGCGTGCAAGCGCGGAGCCATCGCCAAGAAGTAATGCCGCGCCGACGGCCGCTTCGGCGGGCGGCAAAGATTCATCGAGTTGACGGCGCGACCAGGCTCGTGTCGCCGCCACGAGGTGATCCCAGGACCAATCCGACGAGGGTAACGGCTTAACCACGCCATCGCCGACCCGGCGAACCAGCATGGTCGCCTGGATTCGTTCGTCTAAAAGCTCCGAAGCGTGATCCCGTTCACCCGGATTATCGGTTCCGCGGGGGCTTTTGAATCCACCCGGTGACTTCGAGGCCATCGCCGGCACGCATTGTCGGTTTCGCGCCTACTATAGTAAGAGCCACGCGACCGGAGACATTGTGCTCGGCACCGCCGTCCAACAATGCTTCAATGTCCAACACCGCATAAGTTCGCGCCGCATCGGGAATCGAGCGCAATGGATCACCGACCGCCGGCGGATTGAACGTGGGTTCGTCGATCACCCGACCGCGCAATCGCATTAATTTGGGTTCGTCGCCGACAATGAAGCCGATGTCGTCAGGCGGGAAAATGTTGCGATGCACATGATGATGCAACGCGGCGACGCCGGCCAAAGTCATCGCCAAACCAAAAATGGCGAAACGAGTATTTCGCAAGGCCAGCAACCATAAGCCGAGGCCTGCGACGGCGACGCCACCCCACACCGGCCAGTCGATAGTGAGCATGCGATCGAGAACGATGCCGGTTGTTGCCAGTACGGCAACCGGCACCAGCGGGGCGCGCAAAATCGAATTTTGCCAGGACATTCAGCGATTGTCGGAACCACATGTACGGAGTGCAAGTAATTCGGCCTGTGCTGACAGAGTCACCGCAATCTGTGTAACTTACCAGTGGCGGTCG
>JANNLP010000206.1:0-2244 GCA_031396905.1 Gemmataceae bacterium | reverse complement strand
GGCAACGATGCGCTTGCCATCAGCACTAATGGCGACGGACCATCCTCGGCCAACAAGACCGGGCAACTCGCGGATCAAGTTGCCGTCGTCGCCAATCACGCGCACGCTTTGCCGATGCATGCGATAGACCTTGGGCTGCCCATCGGCCCCGGCGACGACAATCTCATCGCGCTTCGGATGGCGAGCCACGGCCAGCAGGCCACCACGCAAGGCTCCCGGTGTGATTGATGTGATGTTGTCAACGAATCGCTGAGTCGCCACTTCAATCAATTTGCATGCTCGATCCCGGCCGACACTGACGAGATGCGTGCCATCGGCTGAGAACGCCGTGCCGAGTACCCAGTCGGAATGTGCGCCTTGGAACAATGTCTGTTGACCGGTGCCAGCGTCGATGACACGCACCGCGAACGTGTCGCCGCAGCCGAAGGCGATGCTGTTGCCATCCGGCGACCACGAAACGCCATAGAGCGTGTCGGCCGTGATCGGCAACGACAGCGTCAGCTTTTTCTTGGCGACATTCCAAACCTGGATCTCGCCCATGCGCCCGGGCAAGCCACCCGCCACGGCGAGTCGCGTTCCGTCCGGCGAGAACTTGACTGATTCGATGCGCTCCGACAGGCCGACCAGTCGCGCGGCAATTCCCGAACCATCGGCCTTGTGCAGCAAGACCTCATGAAAGCCGGCCGCCGCGATGAACTGACCATCCGGTGACACATCTATAGTCGGCACCACCGGCAGTCGCGTGTAGGTTGGCGGGTGATCCTCGTCGATCAATGGGCGGCTACTGGCTGGCGTGTCATTGCCAGCGCCCTGCTCAATCCAACGCTCGATAGTTTTGATTTCAGCGGCGGTCAACTTGCGATTGCTTCCCGGCGGCATGATCGACTTGCCGTCGCTACCTTTGACGTGAGCCAGCAGACCACTCTTCAGCGGCTCCTTCGCTACAACGGCCGCTTCACCGGTTTCGCCACCCTTCAGCAGCGAGTCAAACGCCGTCATCACGAAGCCACCCTGCGCCTTCGCGGGTTGGTGGCAGCCCAGGCAATTGGCTTGAAGGATCGGTCGAACGTCCTTGGCGAAACTGACAGGCGCGGCAGGGTCAGTCGCAAACAGGGCAGGGCAATTCAACAATGCGACAATAATTACGGTGGCACGCGAAAAAGTCATCTTCGACACCTCGAGTAGTCTCGGCGGTCGAACTGTCAACCACGAAATCGAGCTGAACCTTGCAAGTCTAGCATTAAGCATACTTAAAGTGCACGACACGAGTCAAATAATTGGGATCGGCGAGTAGTGTCTCAATTCGCCGCAGGGCGAGAAATTGACGGATATGAAGTGTTTTTTCTTCTTTGTGTTTTCCTTTGTGCCCTTTGTGTCTTTGTGGTGCGTTCTTAAGACCAACCACAAAGACACAAAGGAAGCACGAAGAAAACCAAACTGAGACACGACCGATCGGCGCGTCCGCGATTGGTACCAAAAAAGGAACGGGGGAGGCGTTGGTCTACCGCCACCCCCGGTTTCGACATTGTCGTCGCGAATACTAAATCGATCCGCCGAAGCGTAGGCGGAACTGAATGAAGTCGCTGGCGGCAACCGCGCCGTCGCCATCGAAGTCAAATGTTGCTGAGGTGCCACCGAACGCAAGGCGGAACTGGATGAAATCCGCCGCCGTGATCGAAGCATCACCATCGGCATCACCGAAGAAGCGGTGCGTATTGGACACGTTGTCGGCCGCCATTGCCTGACTGCCACCGGCAACGACTTGCGCCGCGACGACCGTCAACTCGTAGCGACCGTCAATCAGGCAACCCAGACCCTCTGTAAGCGCGCCGGTGAAGGTTAACTTGCAAACGGTCTGCGTCGGCGTGCTACCGCTGAGATCGGCCACCAAGCTTACAGTGGTCATCGGCGAGCCTGGCCCCGTGCGAACCAACGAGAATGCCTGCTCCGGAGCACCGCTACCGAGGGTCACAATTGTGCTGAAGGTGACGGTGATCGATCGTACCGTGGACCTTTGTGCCGAACCATCGCCGATCTTGATATCGGTGACCGTCGGTGCGGCGACGACTTGCACTTCAAACGCGCCGATGTCCGCTGTGCCATTACTGACCCGCGCATAACCGGTGCCGCGTTGATCAAAGCTCAGGCCCAGCGGATTGCTGCCTACATCAAGACAAGTGCTACCCGGCAACAGCGCCATGGTCAGCGTTGGCCCACCGTTGTCCTGTAGGAAGTCCAACCCCG
>JANNLP010000171.1:0-2095 GCA_031396905.1 Gemmataceae bacterium | reverse complement strand
GGCTCCTTATTCGGAATGTGCTCCAAGGTGGCCAGCATGACGATGACGTCGAACGATTCATCTTCGAACTGCGAAGGCTGTTGGAACATCTCGGGAATGAACCGGTGTACCGGGGTCGATTCGCACTTCACCGCGGGATCGAAACCGACGCTGGAGCCGATGCGCGAGGCCAGACTTTTCACGAACTCGCCCTGATGGCAGCCGATATCCAACACACGCGCGCCATCCACAACGAATGGCCGGGCCATGTGCGCACGCCAGGCTTGCAGGATGCGGTCGAACAGCTTCATATTGCGATACTCGGGTACGATTTCTTGCGGGTCATACCCAACATGCTCAGGAAAAAGCTGCCGAACATGGTTTGAATGCCGACGACCAGAGCGGTAAAGCCCCAGATCGCAAATCGCAACGTGACTTGAATGTCCAGCGGGCCAAAGTCTCGCCGGGCCCATTCGAACACCAGCCAGCCATTTAACAGCAAGCCCGAGGCAATTAGAAATAAGCCGAGCATCAGGCCGCGCTCTAGCGGCAACAGCGCGGAAAGGCGGCGCGGATGCGACGTGCGCGGCAACAGGCCGCATGTGGAGCCGTGGATGCGAGCGAACGCCCAGAGCCAGAAGGTTTGGTAGCCAACGATGGCGCAGAGTGAGCCGAGCAACATCGTATGCACGTCGAAGGTGACGGTGCCGATAACTTGCGGACCAGCCGTCACCCAAGCCATCAACGCCAGACCGGCTGTGATCAACATGGATGCGGGGATCAGGTACAGCCACAGCGGGCACATCAACAGCATGAAACGAAGGTTGCGCCAGCCATCGCGAAAGCTGCGCATGTGCGGTGGCCGATCGCGGCCATCCGGATGCAGGATGATTGGCACTTCGCTCATCTTCAAGTCGTTGAGGCACGCCTTCACAACCATTTCGCTGGCGAACTCCATGCCGGGTGCGGATAAGTCGAGCTTGTGGTATGCATCTTTGCGGAAGCCGCGCAGGCCGCACTGAGCGTCGCCGATGGGGCTGCGAAAGAAAAGGTTGAGAATGCCGGTGAGGAACGGATTGCCAAAGTACTTGTGCAGCGCAGGCATCGCTCCGGGGCGAATGCCACCGCGAAAGCGGTTGCCCATCACGATGTCGTCGCCCTTGCGAAGTTGTTCGATAAATGGTTCGAGCTTGCCGAAGTCGTAAGAGTCATCGGCATCGCCCATGATGACGAACTCGCCGCGAGCTGATTCAATGCCAGCCTGCAAGGCACTGCCGTAGCCGCGCCGTGGGACATTGATGACGCGAGCGCCGTGCTCCCGGGCAATGGCTTGCGAACCGTCCGTGCTGCCGTTGTCGGCGACGATCACTTCGCCGCTCACTCCCATGATGCGAAATGCTTTGATCGCTTTGATGACGCATTTTCCCACGGTCCGAGCCTCGTTGAGGCATGGCATGACGACCGATACTTCGACCGGATCGGCGTCAGTATTTGGAGCAATGCGGGGAGCGGCCAAAGTTGCTTGCATAAAGGCAGTCCCAAGGTGCGCAGGGAGATCTGCCGAACTATAGGTCGGGAAACCGAGGCGTGCAAATCGGCCTGAATTTACGGCACTTGTTGCGAGAATGGAGCCAAAATCACAGCCCGGCACGTCTGTTTGTGCGGTTGACGATTCTCACGCAAATACGGTAAACCAGTGCATGGATTCGACTTCCGACGATCCGGCGATGGCCGACTATTTGCGCTTCCACGCACCTCGCTTTGATTACGTGTTGCAAGTCCTCAAGGGTCGATTGCAACCCGGCCAGCGCGTTCTCGACATCGGCTGGTCACAACTATCGAATCGAATTCACCAGGAGTTTGGGGTCGTCGTTGATGCATTGGGCTTTGATGATGATGGGCCGATTCCGACGGGACGTTACTACCACTTCGATCTCAATCATTGTCAATCAGCACAGCAATGGCGGCGTGACCTTCCCACGTATGATGCGATTGTCTTCGCCGAGGTGCTGGAGCATTTGCATACTTCGCCGGCACTGGTCCTGCAATTCCTGACGACGATGTTGAAGCCGGGTGGCCTGCTTGTGATTCAGACGCCGAACGCTGTGGCGTTGCC
>JANNLP010000123.1:0-1531 GCA_031396905.1 Gemmataceae bacterium | reverse complement strand
CCCCCGATGCCGACGCCGCAAAATAGTTGACTAGTGCGAGCGACGAGTAGCAGACAAGAACTCGATTCAGGTTACTATTCTCTCAAAGACACAATATACTCCTGACGCTCCGCGTGAGGAGTTCTCAATTCATGCCTTTGTCGATCAGTGCCAAGGCATTCGTTGAAGCAATGAACTGTTGTAGAGTTTGCCAAATCAACACTACAGCCCTCTGCCGGAACTCCGGCAGAGGGCTGTAGTATTATTACCGACGCTAACAACTGACCTCTTTCTTAGATCGACCCGCCAAATCGCAGGCGGAACTGGATGAAGTCACTGGCAGCGACGGCTCCATCGTTGTCGAAGTCGAATAGGAAGTTTGAACCACCCAATGCTAATCGGAACTGGATGAAGTCATTTGCGGCCACCGTGCCATCGCCGTTGAAGTCGCCGAAGATTCGGAAGATCTTCGTCACATCCAACGCTGCAGGCGAGGCTGGCTCGTCGAAGATGAAGTCGTCGCCGCCGATGCCGTTGCCATCGCCGTCCAAGCCCGTTGCGAATTGCGAAGCCAGCGCGTGCAAAGCGTAGCGTCCGTCGGCCAGCGAAATGTTGTCAACGGCACCGCCGATGAACGTCAACGTCACCACAGTTCCCGGTCCAGTGTTATCAACCGCCGCGGCCAAAGTGACCGAGCCGCCAGCGCCACCGACACGATTCAACGTGAACGCGTTCGCCGCATTGGCATCGCCGCCGACGAATGTAATCTTCGAGTCGAACGTAATCTGAACATCGGTCACGCGGGACCGTTGCGTCTTATCCGCGCCGACGAGCTTCGAGTTGATGACCACGCCGCCCGGCACGACCTTGGTTTGCGGCGGCGTCTGCGTTTCAAACGCGCCGATGTCGATCTGGCCGCCGCCGATGCGGGCAAAGCTCACGCCGCGCTGATCGAATCCGTCTTGATTCGTGCTGAACGATACGTTCGCGCCGATGTTGTGGGCGGCGGCTACCGTGCCTTCCTGGCCGCGATTGACGGTAACTGTCGTACCGCTCAGGGCCGAGATCGTCATGATCTCGTTGTCAATCTTGATCCGTTGGCCGACGCCTAGCAAGGCCGCATTGGTCGCCGTGAACGTGGTTGCGACGTTGGTCATGGCCGCACTGATCGTCGTCAAGATTTGCGTTGCGAACGAGCCGGCATTGATGGCCGCACTGCCGACACCTAGTTCATGGGTTTGAGTGGTGCCGCCGTTGTTCGCCAAGGCGACAAGATTCGCAGTCGCACTGACGATCGGAGTGCCCGTCGTGGTGCCCACACCGGTGATTGGCGTGCCGAACAGGCTATTCGCCCCAACATTGATGTTGAACCGGGATCCGAGGGCGACTTGGCCGTTTACCACGTCGCCTCCCGTGTTGTCGGACACGATGGAACTCAACATGTTCAGGGTAAATGTCGCCGTGCCTGTAGGCAGGTTGTTGAAGTTGATGCCGCCGCCGGCGGTTGACGCGGTATTGAAGGCGACGGTGCTGTTGCGAATGGTGAGGTGGC
>JANNLP010000093.1:0-4038 GCA_031396905.1 Gemmataceae bacterium | reverse complement strand
CCGAATTGCTCCGCGCCGAAGTTTCCACCACCCTCCCCGGCAGCACCCCCGCCGAAGTCGACGACGAACTAGCCGAGCTGGCGTTGTTGAAATACTTCCGGTAGATGACAACGATGTGTTTCGGGCTTCTCAAGATCAACTGAGAAGCCCGACGACGGGGATTGTTAGGAAGCCGTCGCAGGCGAAAATTTCACACCGACCCGCCAAACCTCAGGCGGAACTGAATGAAGTCGCTGGCCGCCACGGCGCCGTCATTGTCAAAGTCGAAGATGGGGTTGTTGCCACCGAGGGAGAGGCGGAACTGAATAAAGTCGTTGGCCGCGACGGTGCCATCGCCGTCGCTGTCGCCATATAGGCGGAACAGGCCGTTGGCAGGCGCGCCGATCAATACGTAACTGTCGCCGGCGCCGCCGTCACCGTTGCCATCGAGAAGGCCGCCACTGACTTGTGATGCGACCACCGTTAACGTGTAACGCCCATCCGCAAGCGAACCGAATTCCACCGGTCCGCCCAGGAAGCTCAATGTTACTGCGTTGCCCGTCGTGCTTGCACTCAAATCGACCACGGCGTTATCCGATTGTCGCTTCAACTGAAATGCGTCGGCCTTATTCGTCGGCAGCGTCACGACGGAATCAAAGGTCACGGTGAGACTGGTGACTCGTGATCGTTGCGGGGAGTTGTCATTGACTTGAACGGATGAGACCTTCGCGCCGGGTTGGAATTCGTAAGCCCCGATGTCCGTGCCGTTGACGTTTCGGGCGAAGACGCCGCCGCGCTGGTCAGTCGTCAAACCTATGGGGTTGGTCCCGGCGTTGATGCAGGGGCTGCCAGGGAGAAGGGCATGAGTCAGCGTCGGCCCGCCATTGTCGGCGAGCGGACCAAGCTTGATGTCGGTGCCAATCAAATTGCCGCCGAGGTTGGTGAACGTGGTGATGCCGTCAATGGTGCCGAGGGCGCTCGATTTCGCGGTGACCTTTCCAGTCGTGTAGACTTCCGACCCGGTCGTTGCGAAATTGGCTTGAACGATGCTGTTTTCCAACGTGACTAGCGAAGAAACGATGCCGCCTCCGGTGGCGGCGCTGTTGTTCGTAATGGTGCAGTTTTGTACGATCATCGTCCCGGCCACCAAGCCACCGCCGTTGCCCCCCAAGGCTGTGTTTCCCGAAATTGTGGAATTCCGCACCGTCAACGGCCCAGGTCCGTTCATATCGATACCGCCAACGAAGTTGGCCACGTTTCCGTTAATGGTGCTTCGTTCGATCAGCATCAAGTCGGAATAGCCGCTGAATGCGCCGCCGGAGTACTTGGCCGTGTTGTTGGCGATCGTGCAGTCGCGGAAGGTGACTTGGCCTCCGAGGTTGCCGTCCACGCCGCCGCCGTTGGCATTGATTGATTGGTTGAAGACGACGACGCACCGTTCCAGCGTCAAGTGACCAGCGTTGACGCTGGCGATTCCGCCGCCCGCGCCATCAGCCGTATTGTTGGAGACGAGGCAGTCGCTCACTGTCAGCATTTCGCCTTGGCTGTAAATGCCGGCGCCAAACTCACCTCCCGTTGTCTTACCATTGATAATGGCCAAGCCGGAAATCGACACGGTGATCACGCCGGGGCCGTTCAGATTGAAAACGCGGAACGTATTGTTGCCACTGACAGCGGTGAGCGCTGAACCCGGCCCCTGAATCGCCAGTGGATCGGCGATCAGGATTTCGCCACTGGTCAATGTGATACCTTGCGAAGTGTTGAAGAACTTCGAATCGAAAGTGATGGTGTCGTACCCGAGCGATGCATTGGCGTCGAGCACCGCTTGCCGCAAACTGCCGGGGCCATTGTCGAGAGCGTTCGTGACCAGAATCGAGGCATATTCAAATGCGCCAATATCGGTGACACCGTCGCGAGTACGCGCATAGCCGGCCCCGCGCTGATCGGTCGTCAATGACGCGGGGTTTGAGCCGGCATTGATGAACGGGCTGCCAGGCAATAGCGCGTGGGTTTGCGTAGGGCCACCGTTAAATGCAAGCGGACCCAGCAACAGGCTTTTGCCAATGAGGTTGCCACCGTTGTTCGTATAAGTGGTGATGCCATTGAGCGTGCCCAGTGCAGTGTTCTTGGCCGTCACCGTTCCAGTCGTGAAGACATCTGGCCCCGTCGGAGCCGTGTTGCCCTGGATGATCGTACTTTCCGTGACAAGCGAAAGTTTACCCCAATAATCACAGATTCCGCCGCCTTTAGTTGATGAAGTATTTCCCGTGATGGTGCTGTTCTGAAAGGTCGCAGTACCGGGGCCAAACAACAAAGCACCACCACCGAATTGGGCTGTGTTTCCGGAGATGGTGACATCGCGAAAAATACCGGGGCCAGTCCCCGCGGGCAAGCCAACATAGGAGTAGACGCCACCACCAAAAACAGCAGCCGAGTTGCCCGAAAGCGTGCTTCTCTCGACGAGCATGACACCGGCATTAGCTCGCAGTGCACCGCCACCAAATGATGCCTTATTGTCAATGATCGAACTGTCTCGGATGGTAACGAGCGCAAAGGCGGTGCCGTTGACGCCCCCGCCTCGCTCGGACTGATTTCCGGCAATGGTACACCGATCGATTACCAGGCTACCGCCAAAAGTTGACACGCCACCACCATGGCCAGTCGTAACGTTGTTGGTGATGATGCAGGATGTCAACGTGACGTTCGCGTCTTGGATAAAGATGCCACCGCCGTTCGCACTACCAGAGTTTCCGTTGGTGATTGTCAAACCGGAGATCGACACGGTGTCAGGCTCGTTAAAATTGAACACGCGGCTAGTCTTGTTGCCGCTGACGGTCGCCAGGGCCGCCCCCGGTCCCAGAATGGCAATCGGGCCAGTGCTTGTGATGTGGCCGCTCGTCAGCGTGATGGTCTTTGCGCTAATGAAAAATGCTCCGTCAAACGTAATGGTGTCCGAGCCGGCGTAGGTGTTGGCATTGAGCACCGCCTGCCGCAAGGAGCCGGTGCCGTTGTCCGACATAGTCGTCACGATGAACGGACGCGCTTCGAATGCGCCCATGTCAACCGCACTGCCGAATGTTCGGGGCGAAGTTCCTCTTTGATCAGTAGACAGCGCCGCCGGATTGGAGCCGGCGTCGATGCCCGAGCTGCCTGGCAGCAGCGCATGAGTCTGCGTCGTGCCGCCGGAAATCGCTAGCGGTCCGAACAGAATTGACGAGCCGATCAGGTTGCCGCCATTGTTGGTGTAAGTCTTAATGCCGGCAGTCGTGCCAAAGGCAGTCGTCTTGGCGGTGACCGTACCTGACGTACTAATCTCCAACCCCGTCCCCGCAAAGTTTCCCTGAACGATGGAACTTTCCACGGATATTGTTCCGGCCCCGGAGTTCTGGCGAACGCCGCCGCCGAAGCCGGCGGCTGAATTAGCCGTCAGCGTGCTGTTCTGCACCAGCAATGTCCCGGAAAAAGTCTGGAGTGCCACCCCGCCACCATCGGAGGTGGCGGAGTTGCCCGAGAACGTGCTGTTGCGAATCGTCAAGCCGCTGGCTCCGACTGGGCCAGCAAAGTAAAGCCCGCCGCCGTCGGTGGCCGAGTTGCCCGACACCGTGCTACGAAGAATCGTCAAGCTGCTGGACCCGACGCCCAAGCCACCGCCATTGGCCGACGCTTTGTTGTTCGCCACGGTACAGTCCGTCAGTGAAATCACCGCACTCGTGTTGCCGTCAATGCCGCCGCCGTTGCCGGTCGCCTGGTTGCCCGTCACCGTGCAGCGCGTCAGTGCAATTGACCCGCCCTTGGTGGCGATTCCCCCGCCGGACCCAGTGGCTTTCCCATTAGCGATCGTCAGGTCGGACATCGACACAACGACGGCGCCCGCGGCACTAACATTCAACACGCGGCTGACGTTGCTGCCACTGATGGTCACGCCCGTGGCCGGGCCGGTGATCGTCAGGTGATCGGAAATTGCGATCTCGCCGCTTGTCAATGCGATCGTTTGGGCCGTGCTGAAGACGGACGTATCGAAAACGATGGTGTCGGCACCGAGGGCCAAACCACTATTGG
>JANNLP010000072.1:0-5381 GCA_031396905.1 Gemmataceae bacterium | reverse complement strand
GGCAACGCGCTTTCCTCGGCCATCTGGTGCGGCATGTCAGGTACCTACAACGTACCCGGGATCGGGACCTACATCTGGCTCGACAACGTGATGTGGCCCACGGGCGGCCACCCATCATGGCCACGCGACTACGTCGATGACGCGTTCAACAGCTATCACACAGACTCGGTGAACTACCTATTCGCCGATGGCTCCGTGCGCGGCTTATCGCCGAAGATTGACCCGACCGTTCGAGCGCAAATGGGTGTCCGAAATGATGGATTGCCAGTAGCCATGCCGTAGTTTTCGGTCAGCGCATTTCTAGACAATGTTCAATACCGCGCCCGCACCAGGCACCATTTGTCGCCCGGTTTAGCCACGAGCATGAAGAGGCCGTCGTATTGGTCGTCGGCGATGGTGATGTTGTTGGGGCGGCCGGTGATGGCGTCGATGATTGCGGGGATGGTATTGGAATGGCCGACGATCAGCACGCATTGATCTGCGTGGTCTTTGATCAGCCGCGCCTTGAGCATCTGCGGTGTTTCCGAATCCGGGAGTTGCTTCGATGCCGTTTTCAAAATCGTAGCCAGCGGCTCGGCTGTGCGTTTGGTGCGCTGATATGCAGTGGTGTAAATGGCGTCAACACCCGTGTCTGTGAGCAGCTTGGCCAAATCGTCGGCGCGTTTCTTGCCCCACGCTGAGAGAGGGACATCGCCTTTGCCGGCGTCCTTCTCCGCGTGGCGAACGAGGATTACCATGCGTTGGGCTTGGGCTGATGCGGAGAATATGGAGGTGAACAACAAGCTCAGGACTAGTGCGAAGATCGGTTTCATGAAAGTACTTTCAATTGGTCGGAAAAGTAGAAGGTCGCCTTTTGAAGCCATTGTCATTACGTCAGTCCCACCAGATATCCGAACCGCTTGCGGAAGTCTTCCGGTTCCAACTTCACCACGGCGGAGAGACGGGCTAGTTGGGTGGTGTCGTCGAAGTCGGTGCGGTCGAGGCGGATCATGTAGCGGCGGGCGCATTCGTAGCTTTCACTGTCAACGTCAACGCGTCTGGGCAACATCCGGCCTGTAGCCGGATTGATCATGGTTTCAAAGGGCAGGGCCTGCATGCGGCCGCCGACGAAACTGATGACGGCGCCGAAACTGCCCGCCATCGGCGAGCGCAGGAACTTCACGGCGCCGAAGCCGAGGTCGCGGGTGTATTCGGCATCAAATGGAATCGGGTCGGCACAACGCAATTCATACCCAAGGTCTTTGTCGACGATGGCGAGTTTCAAGCCGACGCCTGCGGCACGGGCGATGAGCCAATCTTTGACGATGCGGCCAAACTCGATCTCGCCGAGTCGCAAGTGACCGTGCGGGTCGCGGTCGATGTTGCCATAGCGGCCGAGTTTTTCCATGCTGCCGAACGCTTCGACGAATCCTGCCTCGCCGATCGTTTCGATCAGTCCTTCGGCAAGAACGACCAGGCCATAGCTGCGATCTTTGAGCCGGCGTTTGATGATGGAGCCGAGGATGATGTCGCACAGTTCATTGAGGCCGATGTGCCGGCCGCGAAACTCCTCGGGAATGATCGTGAGCGTGGCGGCGGCGGCTTTACCGATGCCGAGCGCCAAGTGGCCGGCCGCCCGGCCCATGCTGATGCAGATGTACCAGCGACCCGTGGTGCGCGAATCTTCTGCAAGATTGCGTGTGACGAAGACGCCGACTTGCCGTGCGGTCTCGAAACCGAAAGTCGGCGTGCCGCCGGGCAGGGGTAAGTCATTGTCAATGGTCTTGGGCACATGCGCGACATGGATACTTCCGCGGGCTTGCTTGTAGACTTGGCTGGCGGAGTAAGCCGTATCGTCGCCGCCGATGGAGACAAGCGACGTAATGCCCATTGTGCGGAAGCACTCCAGCACGCGGGCCATGTCTTCAGGGTCTTTGGTGGGATTGGTGCGCGACGTGCCGAGGATGGAGCCGCCGCTGAGTTGGATGCGGCTGACGTTTTCGATTTGCAGGCGGCGCACTTTGGATGTGTCACCTAAGACAAGGTTCTTATAGCCGTCTTGAATACCATACACTTCCATGCCGTGATTAACGGCTTCGATGGTGACGGAACTGATGACGCCATTGATGCCGGGCGCGGGGCCGCCGCCGACGAGGAGCGCGAGTTTACCTGCGGGATTGAATTCGGCCATGATGATGCCTCCTGCGGATGAAATCGAAGATAAATCCTTCGCAGATGTAATACGGCTGGCTGACTACAATGGCAGCAACCAACACAGGAGGTCTTCATGTTTCGATACGTCGTTATGATGCTGGCGATCGGTGCCCACGTTTCGGCGGCCGATCCGCCGGAGGTGCCGCCGCGCACGGGCAAGTCGGAGACTATCAAGTTATTCGACGGCAAGACGCTCACCGGCTGGGAAGGATACGAGGATCACTGGTCGGTTGCTGATGGCGTCATCGTCGGCAAGAACGAGCAGCCGGTGGCGGTGTCGACGTATCTTGTTACCAAGCGCAAGTTCACGGACTTTCATTTGAAGTTTGCCGCCAAGCTGGTGCGATCCGAGATGCACTCGGGCGTGGCGTTGTGGGGCAGGGTGGACCCGGAGGCGCCGCCAGCGAATCAACGAGCACGATCGCAGTACACCTATGCCGGACATCTGGTCATGTTCCCCTGCGGATGGGGTTTGTACGATTTGTTTGGCCGCAACGGTTTGAAGTGCGACACGGAGCCGGCGAAGAAGGTCGGCAAACAACATGACTGGAACGAGATGGAATTGTTCGCGCAAGGCAACCGGATTCGATTGGTGGTAAACGGAGTGTTGGTCGTTGATTGGCGCGATCCGGAACCGCAACGCATCCGCGAAGGGCCAATTGGTTTGCAATTGCATTCAAACAAGGAAATACAGGAGGTCCGCTTCCGTGGCTTGGTGCTGACGACATTTCCGGATGACAAGAAGCTGGCCGGGAAGAAGGTGGGCGACGCGGTGCCGTGAAATCGGCCGTTAGAACCCCGCACAATACGGATTGTTCTTTTTCTCTTCGCCAACCGTGGTTTCGGGGCCGTGGCCGGGGTACACGACGGTGTCATCCGGCAGTGGCCAGAGTTTGGCGCGGATGCCGCTTAGTAATTGTGGCAGTGAGCCGCCGGGAAAGTCCGTGCGGCCAATCGAGCCGGCGAACAGCACGTCACCGCCCAGGACGGTGATGCGCTCGCCGTCACTCAGGACGAACACGACATGTCCCGGCGAGTGGCCGGGGATCTCCAAGACTTCCATTGATAAGCCGGCGTACTCGATGGTCTCGCCTTCACGCAGCGTGCGGTCGGCCGTGGGGCTAATCACCGGTGTCTCGGCGAACGCGCTGAGATTCAAAATTGGATCTGTCAGCATTGCGGCGTCGCCGTAGCCAATGACCAGTGGGATTTCGGGATAGCGCTTTTTCATCGCGGCGTTGCCGGCGATGTGATCGAAGTGGCCATGTGTGTTGAGAATCACGACGGGCGTTAGTTTCTCCGCCTTGAGCAGATCGAAAATCAAGTTTGGCTCGTAGCCGGGATCGACGACGATGGCGTCCGGCTTGCCTGGTTGCCAGAGAACATAGGTATTCTGCGCATACGGCATCGACTCGATACCGCGGATCTCAAAAGGCATCACTGGCTCCATTTGTAACTCTTACAATCCCGCATTTCCGCGATCTTGCCCGGCTTGCTGGGTCGGGTCAAGTTATCGTATCGGCCTTGCCGATGACGAACCGGGGGCTGCTCCGCGCCGTGCGCGGGGATGACGTGAATTTGGGTGTGGTCGCAGGAGTGTCCCGGCATGAAGCCGTCACGGTTCCCGCTTCACTTTGTGCGTTTCGGCAGTATCGCGCTGGGCGCTTCAGCGGCGCTCGTGGTCGCGCAGTCGCCGGGGCCGCCGGCGTTTGCACCGACCTTCGCTGTCGCGAATTCGAACCAGCAACAGGAAATGGCAGGCCGGCTCATCGCTGATGCTCAGACCAGTTTTGGCCGGGTGCGGGATTACTCGGGTTTGTTCTACCGGCAGGAACGTGTCAATGGTCAGGTGCAACCTGAGCAGACGATTCAGCTTCGCGTCCGCCAGCAACCGTTTTCAGTGCACATGAAGTGGTTGGGGCCGCAGAAGTTGATCGGGCAGGAAGCCTATTATGTTGCGGGTAAGAACAACAATCAGGTGAAGGTCAAGGGGGCCGGCGCACTTTTGGGCGCGGTGGGATTCCTGAGCTTTGATCCCAAAGACCCGAAGATCATGTCCACCAACCGACATCCGATCACCGAGGCGGGCATTGGCAACTTGATCGATCAGTTGGTGCAGGGCCACGAGTCGGAGAAACGGCAGTCGCCGGACCAGTCGGTGCTAACATTCGCCGAGTTCAAGTTTCTCAATCGACCGGTGACCAAGATGGAATCGGCGCACCGGACCAACAACGGGCAGTTCTATTGTCACCGAACGGTCGTGTTCATTGACAAAGATACCAAACTACCGGTGCGGTTTGAGGCGTACGACTGGCCCCGACAAGGTGGCACGCCGAACGGCGACATGCTCGAGTGCTACAGCTTCGTAGATGTGAAGTTCAATTTGGGGTTGAACGATTCAGCGTTTAGTCATTGAGGCGGCGTTGCTGGCGGCGTGCTCCGCTGCGCGTCGCGGCTAACCGGGTTACCTTTTGCGTCGCGGTTCACCGGGGCGGCGGACTTTCCTTTGGCGACGTTGACGAAGTATTGCTGGATGAACGACGCATATTCCGGCGGCAGCTTTTCCGTGAGCGTTTGGCGGATCAACTCGCGTTGACGTGGCGGCAGATTCAAGAACGTGCCATCGCTATCGACGCCGTTGGATTGAGCCTTGGTGTTCTTTCCCGCGCCGTCGGGTTTGCGGTCGCCGGTGGCGACTTGGTCGCCTTGCTCGGGTGACGGCTGTTGCTCGCCCTGCTGCGGATTGGGCGGTTGATTATTGGGTGACGGCTTCTGCCCCGGTTGCGGTTGACCGGGCGGTTGATTTTGCGCCATCTCGGCGGCTTGCTGCAATGCTTGCATGGCCTGGCCGAGCGCATCTTTGGCTTGTTCTTGTGCTTGATTGGCTTGCTGCGGTTGGGCTTTCTGCAATTGCTGGCCGGCTTGTTGAAGCTGTTTGGACGCCTCTTGCAATTGTTTTTGAATCGCTTCGGGCGATTGCGCCATCGCCTGCTGTACGGCCGACTGGGCCAGTTCCGTGGACTCCATCGACCTGGCTAATGCCTGCGTCGTATCCATGATCGACTTCTGTTCGTTGGCCAACTCGGCGGACTTTTGCAACAACTTAAAGCGCTGAAGCCGGGACTGCATGTGGATGACGTGGCGCGGATCGGGCAAGCCGAGCAATTGGTGCTGAACCGTGATCTCAA
>JANNLP010000044.1:0-2451 GCA_031396905.1 Gemmataceae bacterium | reverse complement strand
AGGAACGCGGCACGTCGCAACGGATTATCAATCTTATGCTGGGTCAGCGCCCGATTCAGCGGCCCGAGAAACAGCGTGGCCCGCTCGGCCTTCAAGTGCGGCATGATCGCGCGCAGTTGCGTTGAGTTCAGATCATTGGGTCCAGAGTAAACGCGCACACCGATGTTGTTGCCATTCAGCCGCAACGAGCCGACTGGTCCGAGACCGACTGGTGAGTTGACGACCTGTGGTTTCCCCGACTTCGGATCTTGCAGCACCATCGTGGTCGAACCGCCGCCGTCGAGGTTGAGCAGTTCGGTGATGCCGAGCGACAGGGCCCATTCGCCGAGTTCGGCATACGACAGACCTTCGCTTTTGCCTTTCTGTCGGCCATCGACGACGAGCCACCACATGTATCGGCCTTGTTCGGAAGTGCCGACAGCGGTGCGCGGATGCATCGCGGCGTTCGGCGGCGATGTCGCCATGAGATTCTTGCCGTCGGCCACCACGACGTGAAAGCCGCCCAGGCCGTTGCGTGCAGCCGCGATTTCCGCAGCATTCACCGGGTATGGCCGAATCCAGCCTTTGTTATCACCGCTGAGAAGCAAGGCGCCGTAGCCGGCTTTGTTGTATGCCGGTGAAAGCAACTCGCCGCGCGACAGGTGCAGCCCGCTGATGTTCATCGGCTCGCCGGGCTTGTTGCGTGCCGGCGAAAATGGGCTGCCGTTAATGGCCACCTGCACGCCTTCGGCCTCGGCGAATGCCAACGTTGTCGCGCACGTGGTCGTGAACCCCGCTTCGACTTTGCTTATGGGTGTGACGACGAATTCAATATCCGGATGGGTCAGATCGATGCGCAAGGCCCACGCCTGCAACGGCCGCGGCTCGGCATATTCATAGTGGACGAGTTGGATCGGCGGATATGGCGTCGTCGTGTCGGCATGTTTCGCAGCGGGAAATCCGGCGCGGGCAACATTCACGCTGATGATTAGAACTAGCCACGACAGACAAACTAATTCAGGACGATTGCGGTTCATGCTGATGCGATCCCATTGGCGATGAAGTTAGGCAACTCCGCACGAGGCTCCGTCTTTTTCAATGAGCGATACGCGATCCAACTCATGATCACGATCCAGGCAATCAGCATGATGCCGATCAGGACGCGCATGACCAGTTGGCCGGGTTTCTCCGACTCGTCGCACTCTTCCTCTTCGCTGAGGCGACTTTCGACTCTGTCGATCACCTCGCGGGTGGCACGATACTTGGCCGCATCCAAACTCGACCGATCCGGCTCCGCACGCAACGGCTTGGAACGCTTCATAGCGCACCTCGACAATGGAAGGATTGCCGTCACTATAGGCCTCGCAAAGGATCAGCGTCTACCGAGAAGTCGCCAAGTCGGCGCGTCGCGCGCTTTCCATTTGCCGCGCGCGGCTACCGCTTTGCAACGAAACTACGAATGAGGCGGGATTTGAACTCAACGTTTGTTTTATGCGAGAGGGGGTGCCCTCTCCAAAAGACTTAAATGGATCGAAACGACTTTTTTCTCATCTATATAACTCTTTTTTCAATTACAAGTTGTGGCAAAACTGTCACCTTGGCCCGATATAGCACGGATTGAAACAAACGCAAGTTGGTCGATGCGTAACGCGGCAAGAACTGGCTGGCCCACCTAGTCGTCGTTTCGCTGCGAGGCCGGTGCGATCGGATTGAACACAAAAAAGTGTCTTGCGCAAGTGGGAACGACACGACGCACCGCGGCCGTGGTCCGGCTACCGGTCGCCGGCCGCATGGTGTCGTGATTCGTCAAATGGCATCCGGCACATGTTCCGAGAAGCGCGCGACGACGGTGGGACAGGGAAACGCCGTCGCCGTTCGCATCCGGAACACGATGTTGTGTCTGGTTCTCAGATCGCCCTTGGCCGACGCCTCGATTCCCGTTGCTTACTTCTCTGGCGCGCCGCACGCTGCCCTATGCCCCTGTCCAAATCAAAGGAGCCAGCATTGCACGGTCGGGGACCATCGTCAGTGTCACAACGTGTCTTCGAAGACTAACGGCCTCAGTTCTCTACTCGAAACCCGGCACAACGTGCCGTAGCCGGCCCCATTATCGGCGATGGGAAACTGAGTTGCGATGTCGGTTGCGACAAAATCTCGAATTTGCCTGGCGATCATTTCCCGAGCATCACAGCGCGGACATATTGTCGGTGGCGTCCACCAGGAGACGAAGGCAAAACCAATGCTGGATTCGAGTAAAGTGCCTTTCGCCGCTTGACTTCGGCGTCCAATCGGTTTATCATCAGCCCATCATCAATGCTTGGTGACTTTGTTGCCGAGCGGCTCCCGTGGCCCGGCCCGGAGAGTACATGTTGGCACTGTTTGCGATTCTTGTCCTTATCCTGCTCCTCGTGAGCAGTTCGATTCTGCGCCACCCGGCCAATCGGCCGAGTGAGCGTTTCTTCTACTCATCTA
>JANNLP010000007.1:0-2581 GCA_031396905.1 Gemmataceae bacterium | reverse complement strand
GGTGGCAAAGTCAAATATAACCGCCCTATATTACTAGAGCGTGTGGGTTGCGTGTTTCGCGTCGAATTGGTCGGGCGGCGAACGGGCTGACAGCCGATCTGTGCGCGCGGTCGAATCGTTGTGGGCGCGGCAGCGGATGAGGACGAATTTCGTGCTTTTGGGCCGAAACTTGGCCGTCCGGCGGTTCGGGGACTTGACGTTTGCCCGACCGCTATCATAGGCTGCGCGGCGGGCCAAATGACCTTGCCAGAGTGCCGTGTCGCCCTATAATCCGTGCATCCCAGGCGCGTCGGAGCGACTTCCTGCTTGTGGGTGGCGCAGAGTGCACTTGGCCTACAATGCGGGTGTAGCTCAGTTGGTAGAGCACGACGTTGCCAACGTCGTTGTCGTGGGTTCGAATCCCATCACCCGCTCTTAAGTTCCACGACTCGACGTTCGAACCGTTTCATTTCGCGTGCCCGTCCTTGGCCTGCGGCGAGGGCATGGGCGCGCCAGTAGTGAGCAAGCATGTCCCAGAAAGAGTCCGACGAATTAGTCGCCGATGAAGCGGCCGAAGCCGAGGTCGAGAAGCTCAACCTCTCGATCAAGGTGGACAGTCCCTCGGCCTGCCAACGGCACATCACGGTGACGATTCCGCGCGAGGATATCGAGCGCTACTACGACAAGGCGTTCAGCGACCTTGTGGGGACGGCCAACGTGCCGGGTTTTCGCGCCGGCCGCGCTCCGCGCAAGCTGATTGAGGCCCGCTTCCGCAAGGAAGTGACCGACCAGGTGAAGGGCTCGCTGCTGATGGACAGCATGACGCAGATCACCGAAGACGAGAAGTTTTCGGCTATTAGCGAGCCCGATTTCGATCCCTTGGCGGTCGAGGTGCCGGACGATGGGCCGATGACGTTCGAGTTCGACTTGGAAGTGCGCCCCGAGTTCGAGGTGCCGCAATGGAAGGGGCTCTCGGTCGAGCGGCCGATTAAGGAATTCGGCAAGAAGGAAGTCGACAAGCGGCTGGAAAAAATCTTGGCGCAGCATGGGCGGCTGGTGCCGTTTGACGGGCCGGCCTCGAGCGGCGACTACATAAGTTGCAATCTGAAGTTCATGAATGGCGCGGTCGAGCTCGCTTCGGGCCGCGAAGAAGTGATCCGCATTCGGCCGGTGCTCAGCTTCCGCGACGGCAAGATCAATGACTTTGACAAGGCGATGAAGGGCGTGAAGGCCGGCGAAACGCGGGAAACGACGATCCAGCTCTCGGCCGATGCGCCCAACGAATCGTTACGCGGGCAGGAAGTGTCGGCAGTCTTCGAAGTGCTCGAGGTCAAGAAACTCGAACTGCCCGAGTTGACCCCCGAGTTGCTCCGGGAGCTCGGCGATTTTGACGACGAGGGCGCGCTGCGCGACGGAGTGCAGCAAGACCTGCAGCGGCAGCTCGATTATTACCAGCAGCAACAGGCCCGTCGCCAGATTACCGCCGCGCTGACCGAAAGCGCCAATTGGCAGCTTCCGCCCGACCTTTTGCGTCGCCAGAGCCGCCGCGAGTTGGAGCGGGCAGTGCTCGAATTGCGCCGCACCGGTTTCAGCGACACCGAGATCCAGGCCTACGAGAACGACCTTCGGCAAAACAGCGCAGCCTCGACGGCCAGGGCGCTCAAGGAACACTTCATCTTGGAGCGGATCGCCGAAGACGAAAAGATCGAGGCCACGCCCGAGGACTACCAGAACGAGACCGCGCTGATTGCCGCCCAGAGCGGCGAGAGCGTGCGTCGCGTGCGGGCCCGATTGGAGAAAGGCGGCATGATGGACGCCTTGCGCAATCAGATCATCGAGCGCAAGGTGATCGAGCTGGTGCTCTCGCACGCCAAGTTCAAGGACGTACCCTACAAGCCCGAAGGGACGGAGACCGAAGCCATCGACACGGCTGCGGGCGGGCAAGACACGGAATCCGAGATTCCCGAGGCCAAGCATTCGGGCGAGGCCGAGCCGCTGCGCACGCCCAAGGAACGAGAGTAGTCGTCATTTTGCGGCGCGAGTTTGGCGGCTACTCCGATGCCGCCAGCGCGCATACAATTACGCGACGCCGACAAGCCGCACGCGGCTTCGGCAACACGGACAATCATGAGCTGCCCCCCGCGGCTTAGCGCCGTTACGTGGCAGAAGGACCGATTTCGAATGGCCTATCGCGATTATCAACGCCAGCGCCAATTGACGCTCGGCGACCTGTTGCTGGAAAACCGCATCATTCTCTTGCAGGGCGAGATCCACGACGGCAACGCCAATGAGCTGGTGATGAAGCTCTTGTACTTGCAGAGCGAAAATCGCCGCAAGCCGATCCACTTCTACATCAACTCGCCCGGCGGCAGCGTGAGCGCCACCTTGGCGATCTACGACACGATTCAGATTTCCACGTGCCCCGTGGCGACCTACTGCGTGGGCCTGGCGGCCAGCGGCGGGGCCGTGCTTTTGGCTGGCGGAACCAAGGGCAAGCGATTCGCCCTGCCGCATGCCAAAGTGATGATCCACCAGCCCTACGGCCAAGTCGGCGGACAGGTGTCCGACATCGAGATCCAGGCCGACGAAATCCTGAAGACCC
>JANNLP010000037.1:0-11626 GCA_031396905.1 Gemmataceae bacterium | reverse complement strand
CTTCGAACCGGGCGGTCGCAACTCGCCGATCTTTTTCAGCGACATGATTTCAATCTAGTTGGTCATCACCGGTTCGCGACCCGATCGCGCCAGGACATTGGCCGGGTAGCCGTAATAGAAGGCGACCGCACCCGGTGCGCTGGCGTCGTACGCGTTCCATCGTACCCATACAGGGATTTGTCTCAACATCTCCGACAATCGCGCACCGGCTACCCGCTTGAGATCGTCGAATTCAAGGTCCAACACATCGAGCGGCTTGCGATGCCAGCGGTCGGCCGGCTGCTGCAGCACTTCGTCATGAACCACGACAGTGAAGCCGCGAATCGTTCGCAGTTGCCAGCCGGCCGGCGGTTTGGCGTCGGCAGCAGTGACGCGAGAAGCGATCAAACACACCATCATGCAAGCAGCAATGCGCATAGTCCGGCCCTCGGCAGTTGCCGCAAGCCTAGCTTATTTTTGCCGTGGATTTAACCGCTTGGCCCGTCAACACGGATTGGATTTCACTGTGGCACAGCACAAGGGCGTCCCGTGCCGTTGCCGCAGCGAGAAACGGCTCGGCCACGCCGGCCGTTACGGAGGCGGCGACGCGTTCGAGTTCATATGTGAACGCAGCAACCGGGTCCGCTTCCATCGGTGGCATCTCACAACCAGCCGACCCGATCACCGTCAATGGCTGGCCTGGCCCGAAGCTCAGCGTTGCCCTCTCGAAGTATAATTCGAAACCATGTGCGAATGGCCGAGCTGCTCCGACCAACGCACCGGAGGAACAACTTATCGCTGGCCCGTTGGCATAGCGGTACAGCGTGGTGAGATGCTGCACGACGCAATCGACCGCGCGGCCAATGGCCACCACTTCATCCGGTTGCCCGGCCAATGTGCGGATGAAGTGCGTGTCGTGGATGTGCAGATCCACGGCCGGTCCGCCGTTGGCCTGCATGTCTGCAATGGCCGTCGACCAATCGGGCTGAGAAATCACCCGCAGGAAATGCCCCGCGAGCAGCTTGCCATAGCGCTGCGACACGGCCGCTTCCAATGCGAAGCGAAACTCGGGAAAGCACGGCAACACATGGGCGACCATCAACTTCCGGCCGTGTTGCTTCGCTGCCGCGATCATGCGGTTCGCTGCCACGACTTCCAGTGCGATGGGCTTCTCAACGAGCACGTGCTTGCCGGCCTTCAATGCCGCGATCGCCAGGAATTCATGCTGCGGAGTTGGTACCGTGACATCAACAAGGTCCACATCCGCATCGGCCAACAACTGCTCAAACGTCTCATGGCAATGAACACCCGAAAGATCCATCACCGCGCCCGGCGGCCCGAAGTTGCCACGAATCCCACGCCAATCGCCGGCACGCTTCTGGGAATCGCGGCTCTGAATGGCCACGACCTTCACGCCCGCCGCCCGCTGAGCGGCGAGGTAGTGGATCATGCCCATGAAGCCGATGCCGGCGATGCCGATGCGGAGCATATGAGTTCTCCTCAACCGTGACGTGTTATACGTCTCTACGTTCATAATGCGATCTGCAACTCCCTCGCCCCCGATATCCGCCCGCGCGCACTCCCACGCGCTGGAAAGGGGATGCCGCGGGCTCTTGGGGTAATGGTCACGCTCGCCGCGACCGCGGCGGCCAACCTTGTTGCCACACTCGAGGTGGGCGCGTGTGGCGCATCCTTCTTGAGCCGAACTCAGTTGAGTCAGCTCACTTGTCGCTGATGGCGAGGGGGAGGGTGGTGAGGTTGTTTAAGCGACAGTATCGCCGGATTGTTTGTCCCGCGGCATCGCCTTTCAACATCACGAGTTCATCCGTGGATTTCGTTGACTTCACGGGTGGCCAGCCAGTTCCGGCTTTTGGCCTTCCAACCGTTGAATCAACTCGATTCACGGACTAACTCTGCGTTTCTGACGCCGATGAACGGTCTGGATCCGAGTCCGCCACATGCGTCAATCATCGGCTCCTGAGGCCGATATAGACAAATGTACACGATAATGAGGTCGGTGTCAAGTAAAATCCGGACGATTTCGTACGTTCCCGTTATCAGGCTTACTACGAGATGATGCCGCTCCGACGTGGGTCGTTGCCCAAGGGACCCGACATGCAATGGTTTCGCAAGGCATCGCATGGACGGCTGGCGGAGTTCTTCGTGTTGGACACGCGGCAATACCGGACGGATCAACCCAATGGCGACGGATTGAAACCGCTGAATGATGAAGCCCTTCGGCCGAGCAATACGCTTTTGGGCAAGACCCAGCGCAGCTGGCTGGATGCCGGCTTGACCGCTTCCGCCGCCACTTGGAACGTGCTCGCCCAACAAGTCATGATGGCGATGATCCAACCGACGGTAAGAGACAAAACTGGTTGCTGGATGGATCAATGGCCCGGCGCAGCCTACGAACGCATGGACTTGGCCAAGCTCCTTGTTGATCGAAAGATTGCCAATCCCATCGTGTTGACCGGCGACAATCACTCCAACCGGGTCAACGACTTGCGTGTGGATGACCGAATACTGGAAATGCCCGTTGTGGCGACGGAGTTTGTCGGCACCAGTCTCAGCAGCGGCGGCAACGGGCCGAAGAAATTCAAAAATCTCGACAAGCTCACCGCGGCCGACCCGCGCGTCAAACATCACGGCGTGCAGCGCGGCTATGTCCGCTGCGTCGTTACCCCGCGCACATGGACCAGCGACTACGTTGTGGTCGATGACGTGACCAAACCCGGCGGCAAATCGCATAATGACGCATCATTCACCATCGAAGCCGGCGTCCGCGGCGCAAAGAGGGTTTAGTCTGAATCAATCCATTGATGAGTCGATTTGAAATGGGCCGAAGAAAATGGCGGGCCAATCAAAAGCTTTGTTCTGCATTAGTCGCATGATGGTGGCCGAAAAGTAGAACGTTCCCATTTCGCCCCGTCACCGGAGCATCGAAGATTCTGCCGCGGGCAACCGAAGTGGCTCCGCTGCCGCCATTCGACGCATTTGCATGTTACCCATTACTACCACCGCACAAACCTTTGACGCTCCTCGCCTATGAAGCCGGCATACCAACACGGGCTTACATCGAGCCGATTGCGGTCGGCGATCCCGTGCCGGACATGACGTTATTCCTGCATAGCGATGAGCACATTTCCGTCGCGTTGGCATCGACTTATGCCGTGGCTTGGGACGCGGTTCCCCGACGGTGGCAAGACGTGGTAAATCCATTTCTCCCGATCTGATGCGTGCCGTTGACCCGGCCAAGTCGGGCCGCTCAGCACACATGCCATGCATGCGACTCTGCCGGTTGCGCCGGTCGCGGGAGCCGTAGGCCGGGTGGGGGACAGGCTGGGCAAGGCTTAGCGAACTTGCCGCTTCCCCAAGCCGGGAAAGCGAGTTAAGTTACACTTGCACCCAAGTCTTGCGCGCGGCGAACCGAAACGCCGCCCGCTGGCGGAGGATAGCTCGATGAATGCCGACACTCCCAGTGGCAAAGCGAAGAAGCCGGACGCCACAGCCAAACCGACGCAGCCGTTGCATGATCCGGATGAGATCGTGGATCTCGGCGAGATGCCGTCGATTGAAGGCAGCTCCAACGACATCTCGCGCAGCCAGGTGTCCGGCCCTTTGAGCGGCACGTCGGTGGTCACATGGGATCACCTGATGCGGGCCAAGTCCGAGGCGGATATCCATCTCGACTTCGATGCGATTGATGGCGTGGAAGTGGATTCGCCGTCCGACCGGGACTTGTTGAAGAACCTCACGCTCGACGAACCGAACGTCACATCGCTGGAGCATTCGCAGATACGCGATGATTTCGCCGAGATTGGCAAGAGCAAGTCACCGGCAAAAGCGGACGACGGTGGCGACTTCACCGAGTCGTCGATCTTCGCACCGTCGGGCAAAGCGAAGAGTGCCGGCGATTCCGAAGTTGATTTGCTGGGCAAGCCCGACAAAGCGGTCAGTTCATTTCATCGCCAACCCAAAACGGAGGAAATCAAGCAGCCAAAACTTCATGGCACGTCGCCTTCGGAAGACGTGTCAAGCGAGCTGTCGGCGGCGATTGCCCGGGACGCAGGCGGCTCTGCCGTGGACTTGGGGTCGGCGGCCATCGTCGATCTGCCATATCCGCTCGGCGGCGACAGTGCAGCCAAACTCGCCGACAGCAGTCGCCGACGGCGAGCGAAGAACGCCAGTGAATCAGGGTCACTTGATGACAGTGCCGCGGTCGATTTACTCGATAGCGATACCGGCCTCAACAGCATCCCCGGGCTGACAGCAATAGCCGACTCGACCCGGCAACCGGACCGCAAGCTGCCGAGCACGCGACGCATACCCACGGCAAACCGAGCCACCGGATGGATCGGCGGCGGAGTCGTCGGCGTACTCACTGGCGTGGCGATCTGCGCAGGCGCATGGATGACCGGCGCGATCCCCTCACGCGAACCAGCGAAACAGACACCGACAGTGACCCAGCCACCGGCCGTGGTTGCCGCGGCACCCGCTGACTTGACAACAGCGCTGGCTTTGCTTGACTCGGGAAACTTGGATAGTGCCGTCGAACAGCTCGACAAGCTGGACAAGACCGACGCGCAAACGCGATCCGCGTTGGGGCAGGCGCGAGTTCTGAAATACTTGCGCGATTGCAAGCTGACCAACGCGCAACCGTCGGCCACCGCCGAAGAAATGAAAGCGGCTCAAGCCGAGTTGAAGAGCGTGGACTCGGCCATTTCCTCGTTGTGGCTGGGTCTGATCGAAGAATCGTTCGGTAAGACCGATGCGGCCCGCACGATCTATCAGGACGCCCGTGGCAAGTACGCCACCGAAGCCAAGTTGTTCCAGGCCGCGTTGGATCGGCTCGACGCAAGACCGTCCGGGCCAGCAGCGCCGCGCGTCACACTTAACAGCTTTGCCGCGTCGTTGTTTACGCTTTTGATTCAAACGGAATCGCAGAAACCGGTGGAACCCGGTTTTGATTTCTGGAAGGCCGTGCGATTGGCCAAGAATCATCAGTATTCGGAAGCACAGGCGGCACTTCAGGCCGCTCGCGATGCACACGACAAGCGTCGCTTCGCCGTTGCGGGCAAGCGACTCAATCCGACCAGCGATCCGCTGGAGGAGACTTTCCTGCGTTGTTGCGATGAATTGCGCGACTACTGGACCATGCGCAACCAACTGCACACCGGCGACTATGACTTGACCCGGCAAACCAGCGCGTCGGCCGCGCTGACGCAGGCGCTCAACGATCGCCGCAACAAGGTCGAAGAAGCCAGTTCGCTCACGAAACGGTTCGCCGCAATCAAAGATGCTCTGAGCCAAACCGGCTATGATCTCAACGATTTACCGGCGGCCGTCAACAGGTTGGTGAAGGCCAAGGAAACCGTCGACGCCGCTGTGAAAACCGCGCAGACCGAAAAGGCCACGGCCGAGTCTCGGCAGCAAGCGGCCGTTGCCCAAGTGGGCCAAGCCGAAGCCGCGAAGAAGCTCGTCGAAGATGAATTGCAGAAAACCCGCGACCAGTTGGCGGCGATGAAACCAGCCACGCCGGGCGATACCGATGTTGCCAAGCTGCGTGAAGATCGGCAAAAACTGGAAGCGAAAGCGAAAGACCTGGAAGACCAACTGGCCGTGTCGAAACTCTCGGCCGAGAAGGCACAGACCACGGCCCGTGACTTGATGAGCTTCGTGACATCCGTGAAGCAAAAGGTGCAAGCGTCGCCAGAAGCGCGACCAGCCGACGTGTTGAACAACTTGGATCAAGCCTTGGCGGCAAAGCCGGTCGCTCGGCCCGACTTGCCACCCGCGCCACCGGGCACCGCATCGAATGATCCCCGCGCGGAGCGAGCGTTTGCACGTGGTTTGACCAGTTATCGTGCGGGCGATGCCGCAACTGCTGAGCGCGAGTTTACTGCCGCTGTGCAGTTAAACACGCTGGACGCTCGCTATTGGTACTTTTTGGGCTTGTGCAAAGCCGCCCAGGGCCGGGATGCCGAAGGTGACTTCCGTCAAGGCGTCGAGCGCGAACGCCGGAATTTGCCAAATGCGGGCACGATCGATGCCAGCCTTGAACGTCTATCGCCAGGTGCCCGACAGACGATCAATCGCGCTCGCGGCCGGGTTTGATTTACCAGCCGCCTACCTTGACAGGCTCACCTGCTTCTTCCGGAGCGCCGAGCCATTCCGGCGTCAACAACCACGACAACGTGCCGCAACCTTTTTCCGGCACGCTTTCAAACTTGATCAACACGACCCCGGCTTTAGCTAGGTCGATTTGCGCTTTTCGGCAGCCAATCATCCGGCCAGCAAACGAGCTGAGATCGGGCTCGTGCCCAATTAGTGCGACAGAGTCGTTGGCCGTTCCGATGAGGAAGCGCAAGAGCTTGCGTGCTTTGCCACCTGGAGCCAGATGCCGGCAAAACTCCAACTCGGCCAACGGCCCATGCATGTTCTGCAACATCTCTTCAGCCGTCTGCCGGGCGCGAACAAGCGGGCTGGAAATGACAGCATTGAAGTGAACGCCACGGGCAACGAGCGCTTTGGCTAGCGCGACGGCCTGTGCGCGACCATCTTCCGTCAGCGGCCGATCTTCGTCGGAATAATTGGGGTCATCTCGATCAGCCGCCTCAGCGTGGCGAATCAGGTAAAGGTCCATGCGTCGGCCTCCGTGGTGTGCGTCATTGCTTATTGGTAGTAAGGGTTCATTGTACCGAGTGCAAAAGCCCTTCACGCGCGTCGGTAGTCAACCGCGTAAACCCACTATTCTCGCTACAACCGGCAAAAGTTTCTTCACAAACCCACATTTTATACAAGCGAATAGAAGTGTACATTTGAACCAAAGGGCTTCGTCGCAGCGATGCGGCACGCCTTTTACTAAAATAGTGTTGTCAGGCAATCGTGCCTGACATTCTTTTGCGGCGGCTAACTGGACACAATGAAACGTAACGACTTACGAAATGTGGCGATTATCGCTCACGTCGATCACGGTAAAACGACCCTGGTCGATCAGATTCTGAAGCAGTCCGGCATGTTCCGCGCGAGCGAGTTGACGCAGGAATGCATTCTCGATTCCAATGACCTCGAACGGCAGCGCGGCATCACGATTCTCGCCAAGAACATCGCGTTCCGGCTCGGCGATGTGAAGGTGAACCTGATCGACACGCCGGGCCACGCCGACTTCGGCGGTGAGGTCGAGCGCGTCTTGATGATGGCCGACGGCTGCTTCTTGCTCGTGGACGCCGCCGAGGGGCCATTGCCGCAGACCCGGTTTGTCTTGCGCAAAGCGTTTGCAGCCGGATTGAAGCCGATTGTCGTCATCAACAAGATTGATCGGCCCGATGCCCGCATTCCCGAAGTGCTGTCGGCAGTTTACGATTTGTTCATCGACTGCGACGCCAACGAGTCGGCACTCGATTTTCCAGTGATTTATGCGTCGGGCCGATCGGGCGTCGCGACGATGGACCTGGCCGTGCCGGCGACGGACTTGCAACCGCTTTACAAGGCGATCCTCGACACGATACCGCCGCCGGAAGGCGACCCGACAGCACCATTGCAAATGCAGATGGTGTCATTGGTCTACAGCGAGTTTGTGGGCAGGATTGCGGTAGGCCGGGTGGTCGCTGGAACCATTCGCAAAGGTCAAAGGGTCGCCATTATCAAGCACGATGGCAGCCGCGTTGATGACACCGTGATCGCCTTGCAGGAGTTTGATCGCCTCGACCGTAAGGACGTTGACAGCATTGGCGCCGGCGACGTCTGCGCGGTCATCGGCCTGGATAGTGCCGAGATCGGCGACACGATTGCCGACCCTGAAAACCCCGTGGCTTTGCCGCCGATTACCGTGGATGAACCGACGCTGGACATGGTTTTCCGCGTGAACGATTCGCCGTTTTGCGGCCAGGACGGTACGCCGATCACGAGCCGGCAACTCAAGGATCGCTTGTATCGGGAAATGCAGTCCAACGTGGCGTTGCGGGTCCGACCCAGCGAGGGCCGCGGCGACGAGTTTATCGTCAGTGGTCGCGGACTTCTGCACTTGGGCATTTTGCTCGAAAACATGCGGCGTGAAGGTCTGGAGCTGGCGGTCGGCAAACCCAAAGTGATCAACAAGACGATCAACGGCGAATTGCATGAGCCGATCGAGTATCTCGTGATCGAAGCACCTTCCGACGGCGTCGGCCCGGTCATGCAACTCGTGCTGGCCCGACGAGCCGAGTGCGTGAAGATGGACAACCGCGGTGACATGACCAATCTGGAGTTCACGATTCCGGCACGAGGCCTGATTGGGCTGCGTACCCGGCTACTCAACGTATCGCAAGGCCGGGCGATCATGCATCACAATTACCACGAGTATGCTCCTTACAAAGGTGACATTCCCGCGCGGATTAACGGCGTGTTGATCAGCACCGAGACGGCAAAGGCCACCGGCTATGCTATCGAAGCCCTGCAGGAGCGCGGCTGGCTCATGGTCTCGCCGATGGAATCGGTGTATGAGGGCCAGGTTGTCGGCGAACATTGCCGCGACAACGACCTGCCTGTGAACATCTGCCGGGAAAAGAAGCTGACCAACATGCGCAATGCCAACGCCGAGGCCAAGGTGGTCATCAAAGCGGCGCGAACGATGCCGCTGGAAATGGCGCTGGAATACATCGAAGACGACGAGTTGGTGGAAATCACACCCAAAGGCATCCGCCTGCGCAAAACCATGTTGAAGGAAGCCGACCGCAAGAAAGCGGGCCGCGGGGCGAAAGGGTGAGAATATCCGACCGTCGATTTGATGTCGTACTGCAACTGAAACATCGATTTCATTGTCACACATACCCCGTCCGGGATTCTCGTTACGTTCGTAGCAAATAGGTCACGCGCCGCAATTTCACAGGCTCTTCGCGCAAATCGGCCTGTTCGACCTTTGACTTGGCCTTATATACTGTGCCTTCCTGCAATGATTGTCGTGCGGGTTGGCGAAGGATTGGCGATTATGGGCGGCGACGCCATGAATCTGGAACAACTGGCGGACTACCTCCAGCGCGATTCGCGCGAGGTGGCCAAGCTGGTTGACCGTGGCACGTTGCCGGGCCGCAAAGTTGGTGGCTCCTGGCGTTTCTCGCGCCAGGAGGTTCGGCACTGGCTCGAAACGCAATTGCCGGGTTACGATGATGACCAATTGCGCCAAGTTGAACGTTTTCATGCTGAGCCGGAAGAACCACTGCTGGCCAATCTCATCCACGAAGCCTGCGTCGCGGTGCCGTTGAAGGCGACGACGCGATCATCGGTGTTGCGAGAACTGGTCACGGTGGCTGAGCAGTCCTGGCAGGTGTACGACCCGCAAGTCATCCTCGAAGCAATTCAAGCTCGGGAGTCGACGAGTTCCACCGCGATGGAAAACGGCGTTGCCATACCGCACTTGCATCGACCGATTCCTGAAGCGCTGGGTGAATCGTTGATTGCCTTTGGCCGCACGGCCAGTGCGTTGCCATTCGGCGCTGCCGATAGCGGGCTGACGGATTTGTATTTCCTGGTGTTGTGCCAGGACGAGAGTTTGCACCTCAGAATACTCGCGCGGCTGGCACGGCTGTTCCTGCGACCGGGATTTCTGACAAAACTCCGCGACGAACCGACCGGTCACGGCGCGCGGCAGATGATTATTAACGCGGAAGCTGAATTATTGCCGACGGATATTTTGAAAACGCACTAGCGACTCAACCGCGCTTGGCGATGGGAACCACTTCGCGCAAATCATGGCCGGTGTACAGGCCTCGCGGGCGAATGAGCCGGTTCTTGGCCATCTGTTCCATAATGTGGGCGGCCCATCCGGTGATTCGACTCATCACGAAGATCGGCGTGTAGACCGGAATTTCCAACCCCAGTGCGTGGTAAAGTCGCCCGGCCGGCCAATCCAGATTCGGGAACATGTTCTTTTCCCGGGCCATCACGTCTTCGATGATCTGCGCAGTTGTCTCAGCGTCTGATGTACCGGCAACCTTAGCCATCGACGCGGCGTAGCTCTTCAACACGCCGGCCCGCACGTCGCCGGCTTTGTACACGCGATGACCAAAACCCATGATCCGCTCTTTGCGGGCGAGCATATCTATGAGCCATTTCTCGGCGTTGGCCGGGCCACCAGCGGCTTTCACGACGTCCATGACCTTTTCGTTGGCGCCGCCATGCAAGCGACCTTTGAGACAACCGATGGCACCGACCACACCGCTATGGAGATCGCTTTCGGTGGACACAATCACCCGGCCAGTAAAAGTGCTGGCATTGAACTCATGCTCGGCGTAAAGAATCAGCGACACGTCAAACGCTTTGATCTCGGCCGGCGACGCTTCCTTGCCGCGCAACAGATAAAGAAAGTGCGCCGCCATCCCGAGGTCGGATCGCGGGGCAATCGGTGATCTGCCGCGGGCAATGTGATATTGGTCGGCAATCGCCAGCGGGATCTGCGCGTACAACCGCTCGGCCTTGCGCATGTTGGCGGCTGGCGTGTTGTCTTCGACATCGGCGTCAAAATGTGCCAGCACGCTGACGGCCGTGCGCAATGCATCCATGGGCGTCACGTTTTTCGGCAATGCCGTGAACAGCGGCCGCAGGCAGTCGGGAATCTTGCGTGCCGCCGCCGCCCGGGATTGGAAATCAGCAAGCTGTTTGCTGGTCGGCAACTCACCATGCAGCATCAGGAAGGCAACTTCATCAAAGTTGCAATGCTCGGATAGTTCGGTAACGGAATAGCCGCGATAGCGCAATCCGCCTTCGACCGTGGACACGGCTGATTCGCCAGCAATGATGCCCTCAAGTCCTGGAGAATAGGCGTCGGTCGGCGGTGCGGCTGCAGACATACGTGATGACTCCTCGGTGTATTCGGTTGTTATCCGGCTTCGCCGTGCAGAGTCAATCACGATCCGAAGTAGGACCGGTCGCGCTCCTCAAAATCAGAGTAATTCAACAATTGATAGAGGTCTGCGCGAGTCAACATCTTGTTGAGAAAGTCGCGCTGACTTCCTGACTTCGCCAATCCCGCGAACAGATCTTCGACGGCTTTCAGCGCGATTCGCAAAGACGTGACCGGGAAGATGATCATGCGATAGCCGAGTCGGCCCAACTCATCGGCACTGAGGGTGGGGCTTTTGCCGAACTCGGTCATATTGGCGAGCAGCAGGCCCGGCGAGTCTTTGGCGAATCGTCCAAACTCGTCGGCGTTCTCCAATGCTTCGGGAAAGATCATGTCGGCACCGGCAGCACGGTAACGGTTGGCCCGGGAGACCGCGTCGGCATAGCCCTCGACGCCGCGGGCATCAGTGCGAGCGATGATGATGAAGTCCTTGTCTTTCTGCGCGGCCACGGCAGCGCGAATTTTCGCTTCCATCACTTCCGGTGAAACCAAGCCCTTACCCGACAAATGTCCGCATCGCTTCGGGAGTATCTGGTCTTCCAGGTGTATCCCGGCCACTCCAGCGGCTTCGAATTGTTGCACGGTGCGCTCGACACTCAACGCTTCGCCGAAGCCAGTGTCGGCATCGCAGAGAAGTGGCAGCGTGGTTGCGGAGGCGAGCCGCCGGGCCTCGTCGGTGAATTCGTTCAGCGTGAGCAGGCCGACATCAGGCACGCCGGAGGCCGCGGAGAGTGCGCCGCCGGAGAGGTAAACGGCCTGGAAACCCAG